>CAYTAW010000306.1:0-4472 GCA_964435675.1 uncultured Bdellovibrionales bacterium | reverse complement strand
ACTCTAAAGGGTATGAAAGGGGAGATAATCCCTGGGAATTCTTGACCGAAGTGCTCTCTTACATTCGGGTATTTCGTTGAGAGCGGCCAATAATTCCTTTCATTTTTTTTGACCCGACGGCGATTCACGTGATCGCCCGCTTTGGCGTGTGAAAGGAACATATGTCTTCAAGTGACGTTACCGAAGAAGTTGAAAGCGCCGCCGCTTCTGTGCGCGATCTTCAACAGCAGAAAGGCAAAGAGAATTACAGCGAGATTGAGAGGGAGTTAAATTACGCCTTCACCGACAGCGCGTGGCTTGAGCGTGCGTTGACGCATCGTTCACTGCATCCAAAAGGGAACAAGAGTGATTATGAGCGTTTAGAATTCTTAGGTGACGCGGTTCTCGACCTTGCGGTCGCGCATCTCTTGCTCGATGTTCATCAAGAAGCGCGTGAAGGCGATCTGTCGAAGATGCGCGCGGCACTTGTCAACACGGCGTCTTTGGCGGAGATAGCCCGCCGTATCGGTCTTGGGCCATTTATTCGCTTGAGCCGCGGCGAACTTGCGAGCGGTGGCTCGGAAAGACCTTCAATTCTTGCTGACGTGCTCGAAGCCGTTATGGGAGCGGTCTACCGTGAAGCGGGGTACGATGCCGCTCTTAAGGTTGCGCTGAAATTGTTCGGTGATCAGATCAAAACAGTTATGCCGCGCGATCCGAAAACGGAGCTTCAAGAAGTGCTTCACGCGCGGGGCAAAGAGGCACCGCAGTATTTGCTTGAATGCGTCGAGGGCCCTGAGCACGCGCCGACATTTATTTCAGTCGTGCTTGTCGATAAGAAAATATGCGGACGCGGGCGCGGCGCGACAAAAAAAGCATCGCAGCAGGAGGCCGCGTCGGAGGCGCTGCAAATTTTTACGCAATCATCTGCCAGCCTAGCCGCTGTGTCGAGTAGTGAATCGGAGGCGTCATAATGGCAAAAAGTAGAATTCCCAAAATCGCAATCGCCGGCCGCACCAATGTCGGCAAATCGACGCTCTTTAATTCGCTCCTTGGACATCGGAAAGCGATTGTCGAGGACGAGGCGGGCGTCACGCGAGATCGGCACTATGCGCTGGTAACGCGCCACGAATATCCTTTCACGCTGATTGACACCGGCGGACTGATCGGTGATGACGATCAAGAGATGCAGGATGTTGTTCGCGAACAGAGCGAAATGGCGATCGACGAGGCAGATCTGATTCTCGCCGTATTCGACGGAATTTACGGCATCCACGAAGACGACAAGGTCGTCGCAGATATCCTGAGAAAATCGAATAAGCCAATCCTCTGGGTAATCAATAAGTGTGAAAAGCCGGCGACCGAAATGCAGGCGTCGGAGTTTTATGCGCTCGGCGCAGAGGATATTTCGTGCATCAGCGCAGCGCACTATTTGGGGGTGGCCGAACTCGTTGCGCGTATTAACGATTGGGTGCGATCGAATCATGGAACGATAGAACTTCCAGAGCGGGAGGGTGATGCAATCAGCGTAGCAATCATCGGCCGGCCAAATGTCGGTAAATCGACGCTGCTCAACCGTCTTACGGGAGAGAGCCGGTTGGTCACATCGCCGGTCTCGGGCACCACGCGCGACAGCATCGACATTGAGATGACCCGCGAAGGACAGCGCTACGTAATTACCGATACCGCCGGACTGCGCAAAAAGGCCCGCATTGAGGACCATACCGTAGAGCGATACAGTAATTTGCGCACTCTGCGCAGTTTAGTTAAGAGTGACGTTGCTATTCTGTTGATCGACGCCACTGAAGGCGCTCCGACCGAGCAGGACACGAAGCTTGCAGGCCTTATTCACGAGCGCGGCCGCGGCTTCATCATCGTCGTCAATAAATGGGACGCGATTGAAAAAGATCATACCACCGTTAAGGCCTATGAAAATGCTGTTCGCGCCACATTCAAGTTCGCGCCGTATGCGCCAATCCTTTTTGTATCTGCGCTGACTGGCCGCCGCTGCCCGTCGATATTAGAAACCGCGAAGGAAGTGGTTTTGAAATCGCGCGAGCGCATCCAGACTTCGCCGCTCAACAAGGTCATTCGCACCGCTTTCGAAAAGCGTCCGCCTCCGGTATATCGCGGCGAGCCGATAAAGTTTTACTTCTCCACGCAAATTTCGGTGGCGCCTCCGACGATTGTTATCGTAGTTAACCATCCTCGTAGGATTAATTTTTCGTACGAGCGCTACATCCGCAATCAGATTCGCGCAGAATTCGATTTTGAGGGGAGCGATATCCGCATTATTTGGCGCAAGCGTTCTGAAAAAGACGCGGACGAAGCCGGCGGAAAACGGCAGATGGCTGGGTAGCCGCTATCGGCAAATCAGTATCACGATGGCGCAGCCCGGCGGCACCCTATATTTCTCAGAGAATTTCCTGCGCTCTGTCTGCGCTATCGGGCAGACGCTGGCCCACTCGCAGATTTATTATCTTGAGGGTGCGTTTCTTAGCGATCATATTTGTTATGAAATATTTGGTGTTGCCTCGACGGTCTAGACGGCAAAAACGAGATCAGAAATACTTAGATTGTAAAATTTTTATGCAGTCGCACGATCCGGTTTCTAAAAGTTTTATTACTGCGGTCCCCGCAGAGCACCCTAATACATATCAGTTTGACGCGGTTCAGAGGTTAGAGGCAACTTCGCAGGCGCTCGTGGGTGATACCGTTAGGTCTTTTAAGCCCACATTCTGGACTGAAGATTGGGCAATCTTACCACGGCAAGCCGTGGATCGTTCAGCTTCCGATTTGATCGGGGCGCGTATATCGCGACAGTCGTAGTTTCACCGGATGGCTCATTTCTACACCATACGAGCGGTGAAGAGTCCGTCGATTCCGCGCAGCATTTAATTCCACGGATTCCCGGTATTACCGTAAAAAGTGGAAGCAATGTCGAAGTTGAGAAGGCAATGAGAGCGTTGATTGGAGACCGAGCAATTAGCGAGCTTACCGTCATTCATGGAACAGCGTCTGAGCCAGATAGCGTGCGACTTATATTCACCGACGGTTCGTTTGTTATGATGGCATTCAAGACCGGCTCGCTGGTAGCAATCGAACATATTCCTCCGGGAGAAGAGCGATTTGTTTATGCGGTGCAAGGAAAGGATCCATCGCACAAACGTATTAATCTCGCATTATCTGCGAGCGGCGAGGATGCAATATACTCCCAACCGCAAACTGCGCCCGTGTTTGAGATCAAGCTTCCAGACATCGCCCAATTCCTGGAATAGAAGTGCGTGCCTTCGAGTTATGTTAACCGATTCCGACAGCCGCTATATTTTCACGTCTTCAAGTACACATATTTGATTATCCCGCGATTCGCTGAACGGCTTTACCACCGTGACCGCACCGCGCTCATAATCAAGGCCGATAACATGATCGGTATTGATTCGAATCAATATCAACTTATCTACCGGATTTGAGATCTTTTGCTGCTTGAGCACTTTTTCGAGAAAGGCGAGGCGCTCTTTAACGTTAATTATCTGGCGGATCTTTTCCAGCTCGCGCGGATTGAGGAATACTTTGTCCTTACCGGGTATACACGGATTTGCCGGCGGTTCTAAAGTCATTCCGACAGCGCTCGAATCGATGGGGCTTCCGTTGAGAGTTAAGCCTTGGTCTGTGTATTCGAAGTTCTTAATTACTTTTTGATACGATTCAAGTTGATTTGCTTCGAGGAGTGCCACGGCCGCGCTCCCATTATAGCGGGCAATCGGTTCGACACCTCGAAAACCGAGTACGCCGAGATTTTCGGGCTGGCCGTCAATTTCGGTCACGCTGCAGTATCCATGATTGTTATCGATAGCGATGCGGAAATTACCAATTACGAATGTTAGGCTGCCGATGATGCGATAGCTTTTCTTATCGCCGAAAGTCAGCTTTGTATATCCATTCAACGAAGCATCGTAGGAAATGAACACATGCTGCGTCCCTAGACTCAACATCTGATTCGGTTCGAAGAGCTGGAGATTTATAGGGCGGCCAAAACCGATAAAGATGCCCGGGTCTTGCCTCGATACAATTACCTTGCCGCGTTCGTCGACCGTTTGAAAGAGGTCCTGACGTGTCTTTAGAAATTCCGCGTTAGCGGAACGGGTAAATGGGAGACAGAGCAGCGAGAACGCGAGTACCCGCCGGACTCCGGAGGAAGAGAGCTTCAACATCGGCATATCCAAAAGTGACTGCCATACAGAATGCGTAAATCTGAGCGGTGGTACAAGAGATAAAGCGTGCCCAGCCGTGGGCCGGGCCGCGCGGCGCTTATTGCGGCTAAGCACCTGAAATAATGATAAAACTGGATTGATCGTGCGGATTCTGTTAGCCTTCACCAATTCTTTCCCCTAGGAGTTTTTTCGATGACCAAAGAGTGGATCCTGGTTCTTGATTTCGGTTCTCAATATACCCAACTAATTGCCCGTGCTGTAAGAGAAGCGAATGTGTATTGT
>CAYTAW010000305.1:0-4489 GCA_964435675.1 uncultured Bdellovibrionales bacterium | reverse complement strand
GCCAGGGACTCGATCATCCCTTTCCTCTCGCCTGCCGCGAACTCCAATATTTAAAATTCGTACTCCTTCAGGTCAGGACGTAATACGCTTGCTGGGCCGTGGGAGGCAGCACCTCCTACAGTATTCCGGGAACTGCGACCATGCGCCGCTCTAGGTTTGAGCATTATTTTCTCGCGCCAGAGAAAAATGACTACCGATAATTAGTCACGACGACCTCGTTGATTTTTCCGCGCGCCGATCCTTTCGAATTAATCGATCTGCTCGCGCCAATTAGCTCCACGTTGAAGCGTCTATATAGATCTAAAACGAATGGCGCTGAAGAGTTTGAGAGCATAAAGCGCACACCGCGGCGATCGAGCCGGCGACACAATTCGAATAATTCACGCTGCATAGCGAGATCAAACCCTTCGCGATAATACTGCGTGAACGATGAGGTCGAACTAAGCGGCACGTACGGAGGATCGAAATAGACGAAATCATTTCTCTTAATCTTTTTCTCTATATCGCTGAACGGCGCCACCGCCAAGGACACGCGCTGCAGCGCCCGACTGCACGCAAGCAGATTCGGTTGATCGACAATGCGCGGACGAACATAACGCCCAAAAGGTGTGTTGTAGTGCCCTTTGGAGTTGACCCGATAAAGGCCATTGAAACAGGTTTTATTGAGAAAAATAAATCGGCTTGAGCGTCTCACGGAGCTCCAACGCGCATAGGTGGTAGAACGATCCGCATTGCGCACACGGTAAAAATATTCGCTTTCGTACTTATGCGAACGGAGATTGCGTATAAGAGCTTGAGGTTGATCGCGAACAACAGTGTAGGCGTTAATTAGCTCTTCGTTCAGATCAGAGAGAAACGCGCGTTTAGGTTGTAGCGCAAAAAACAGCGCCCCGCCGCCAATAAAAGGCTCATAGTAGTTACCAAAGGTATTTGGGATGCGCGCAATCAGCTCAGATAATAGCTGCGATTTGCCGCCTACCCATTTGACAAAGGGACGACAGTCTATAAAAGACTGATTAAATAATACATCCGTTTTTTTGTTACGTGCGAGCGGCATTTGTCAGAGATAACAGTGTTACCGTATCGTAATTCTTAAATCTATTTTACGAAATGAACATTTCGCGCAAAAATGGTTGCGCGATGGGATTATCTACGTCAAACTTGCCTCTCCCAAAGCCTGATGACCTTTTGGAAACGATGAACAATAGGCCATTTTCCTTTGAATTCTTGAAGTTCGACCTGCCAGCCGGCTTGGTTGTTTTCTTTATTGCACTGCCGTTATGTCTGGGAATCGCCCTCGCGTCCGGCGCTCCGCTAATTAGTGGAATCGTCGCTGGAGCGGTCGGCGGTCTCGTTATTTCCTGGCTCTCGGGGTCTCAAGTCAGCGTCAGCGGCCCGGCCGCTGGCCTTACCGTAATCGTCATCGATGCGATTCAGCGCCTCGGCAGCTTCGATAAATTCCTCTCCGCTGTTATCTTGGCGGGCGGCTTACAGATTATTTTCGGCGTCTGCCGACTCGGATTCGTTGCCAATTATGTCCCCATTTCTGTAATCGAGGGGATGATGGCGGCGATCGGCATCGTCATTATTTTGAAACAAATTCCGCACGCCTTGGGTCGAGACCTCGAGTTTGAAGGCGTCTTCTCGTTCTCCGGCGCAAGTGGAACGGGAAATACGATCGATCAGGTTCTAAACTCTCTGTTCGATTTTACGCCGGGAGCTCTGATTATCGCCGTTTGCTGTCTCATCATTCTAAATTCGTGGGATTTTGTGGCGCGCAAAATTCATCGAGCACTCTGGAGCATTCCCGCGTCGCTCGTGGCCGTTGTCGCCGGCGTGCTGATTAATAAGTTGTTTATGATATATTTTCCCGAAACCGCGCTGCAGCCCGGCCAGGGACATCTGGTCGAACTGCCGCTCATTTCGGTTGAAGAGGGAATTTTCTCGATTCTACCCCACCCAAACTTCGCCAGTATGTGGGATATCGACACCTGGCAGGTCGCCTTTACGTTGGCGATTGTGGCAAGCATCGAGAGTTTATTGTCGCTCGAAGCAGCCGATAAGCTCGATCCTCAACGGCGCATCTCAAACACCAACCGGGAACTGATGGCGCAAGGAATTGGCAATATCGTGTCAGCCTCTCTCGGAGGGCTTCCGGTGACGTCGGTGGTACTGAGATCGAGCGCAAACATCTACGCCGGCGCCCGCACCTGGTTCAGCTCATTTACCCACGGCGTATTCCTCTTGAGCGCGCTGCTTCTTATCCCAACGCTACTCAACCAGGTGCCGCTTGCATCATTAGCCGCGATTCTATTGGTGATCGGATATAAGCTTTGCCACTTCAATCACTTTCGCACCACGTACCGCCTCGGCTATGTGCAGTTCATTCCATTCGTGATTACCATTCTGGCGATCGTATTTAGCGATCTGTTAACGGGCGTCATGCTGGGGATCGCCGTTGGGACATTTTTCGTGCTGCGCTCGACGCATCAGGCGGTCTTCACCCTTGTCAGCGACGCCGGCTACTACCTTCTGCGCTTCAACAAGGACGTTTCTTTTATTCATAAAGCCGAACTCAAAGACAAGCTAGCTTCAGTGCCAAATGGCGCTTCGCTCATTTTGGATGGCACGAAAGCGTTGAACATCGACCATGACATCAAGGACATTCTGAACGACTTCCGGCGCGCGGCGAAATTCAAGCATATCCGCGTCGAGCTCCGGCACTTAACTTTAAAGGAATAGGCTGATGGATTCGCACCGAAAATTACTGCTTGCTAATAAAGCGTGGGTTCAAGAGCGCTTGAGTATGCGCTCCGACTATTTTTCCAGCATGGCTAATGAACAACGCCCCGAATATATGTGGATCGGCTGCAGCGATAGCCGAGTTCCAGCGGAAGAAGTGACCGGGACGGAGCCGGGAGAAATCTTCGTGCACCGCAATATCGCCAATCTCGTCGTACACACCGATTTCAATATGCTGAGCGTGCTGCAATTCGCGGTCGAGGTTCTCGAAGTAAAGCACGTTATCGTTTGTGGCCACTACAATTGCGGCGGTATACGCAATGCCATGGGCAATAAGCACTTTGGCTTGATCAATAAATGGCTGCGCAATATTAAGGATACCTATCGCATCCACGCCCCCGAACTCGAAACGATTACCGATCAGAACGCGCGCTTCGATCGCTTGGTTGAACTCAATGTCACTGAGCAGGTACAGCATTTGGCGGAAACCTCGATTATTCAGCGCAGCTGGAACAAATATAAGCGGCCATATTTGCACGGCTGGGTATATGATATACGCACCGGCTATATAAAAGATCTTTCGCTGCTTACGCCGGAAACAAAGCTCGACAACATCTACCGATTTGATTTTTCATCGGATAACACCACACCATTCAGCGAAGAAGCCGACCACGAATAGGGGTCTAGGATTCAATTGCCGCCGCGAGGTGTCGGCGCTGGCGCGCCTGCGTTATCGGTGCTGCCGCTCGATCCGCCGCGGCTGCCCGCGCGGCAAATGGCTTTAGGCAAGCGGGGATATCGCGCGCGCCGAGACGCTGATAGTCACGCAGCAGCGGCTGCGCGATCAGTGCGGGATCTGCGCCACGCACCTCGGTTAGAAACCGAAAGAGGCTCTCGCTCAACCGTCTTACCGAGAACCCATGACGTTCCGCCGTTGTCCGGTAGAGCCATTCGCTCCAGTCCATGAATCCGGTAAACGCGCTCGAACAGCCCGACCATATATACGGCAGCGATTCGGCAAAATTGCCGCTATTTGCAGTCAAATCCCAATACCGGGCGAACCTTCCCAGGCGCTGCATAGTGCGGTAGTCGAGCAATCGATTTTGCAGTAGCTCGTACGGTGGCAGACTCGCGTATACCATCCCCCACTCGGCATCGTGCCGGACAATTGGGGTTCCGCGCAGCCTCTTGAGAATACCGACCTGTATCTCTTGCGGATTAAGCGCTACAAGTCTATCGAATCCTTCGGAAAAGTTTTCGAGCGACTCACCGGGCAAGCCCGCGATTAAATCCACGTGCAGATGCACGCCGGTGCTATTGCGCAAATAGCGTATGTTGTCCGCCGCCTTATCATAATCCTGGCGGCGGCTAATATTCTTGGCCACCTCGGGATTAAATGTCTGGATGCCGATCTCGAACTGCAGCGCGCCGGGCGGAAACCGCGCAATTATTTCGCGCAGCGCGTCGGGAAGCCGGTCCGGCACCATTTCAAAGTGTACGAACAGCCCGGGCTCGTAGCGCTCAAGAAAGAATTCCAGAATCGCCCTACTCGTGCGCAAATTGAGGTTAAAAGTCCTATCGACGAATTTAAATTGACGCACGCCTCGCTGATATAATCCCTCCATTTGCGCCAGGAAGGCATCTAAATTAAATTGCCGCACTGGTATATCAAGCGAGGAGAGGCAGAACTCACAGGTGAACGGACAGCCGCGCGAAGCCTCGACATACAAAACACGGTGCGCCGCAT
>CAYTAW010000304.1:0-4524 GCA_964435675.1 uncultured Bdellovibrionales bacterium | reverse complement strand
CTCGTGTGCCGCCGAGTTCTCTAGCGCTGATTGAAATGCTAATAATCAGTGCGTAAATTAACATACCACTTGGTAGTTATGAGGCGTCTCGTTCGCCGCCACGATGGATCGTAAAGTATCTACCAAATCGAACTGCTGAGTTATTTCCGCTAAGTAGGCCTCTTCCTCATCTTCAATGTTGCCATCTGAGATTAAAATGTCAGAAAGATAATTAAATATCTCAAGAAGTTCTTCATGGGAGAGTTCCTCCCTGAGGACTTCGCTCGCTCGATTTACAAGAAAGAGTATCTCAATTTGAGTGAGAAACTTGGCGCCGATACGCATAAACATATCAATCTCTTGCTTATGAAGGCGGTACAATCGAGCGAGACTCTGTCGGAGAGTCACAATTTCTATCTCCTTTGCAGTCCCATCCACAGCGCAAGCAACCATCCCTAAAATTGCAGCGGAGAGAATAGCTTTATCTGATGGTTTATGTCGCGCCCCTTTGCTTATTGTCTTTTTGTAGCAATCATTGTTAATTTTCATACTTACTCCTTGATAATTTATAAATCCACCGATGCGCGGTGTGCGCGTGACTTATCTTGCGCTCGCGCGAGCGTATTGCGCGCAACTGCACTGGCAACATGTGTAGCGTGAATGAAACTCACTCCTTTACCTTTGATTACCAGGCCCTTGCTGTGGGCGTGAACGACCTTGAGAGTGCATATCTTATCAACGCCTCCTTTGGGTCCGTTACTATCGGTCAGTCGAATTTCGATCGCTCTAATGACCCCGGCGAATCTATCTAGGGCGCGTGAGACGATCTGACTAATTTTATTCTTTATTTCTATTTTAGTATCCCTATTTGGTGTGTAGATGCTGATTTGTTCCATGTTTTTAGCCTCCCAGCTATTGTTGTACTAGTAGTATCGCGTGAAATTTAGTATAGGTATAATAGAAATATTAAAACGTACCCATAGAAATACTCTATGAATTGGCTCAACTATCAACACCTCTACTATTTTTGGCACGCGGCACATTTCGGTAGTGTGACAAGGGCATCGCGTGAACTTAGGTTGGCGCAGCCAACAATCAGTGCACAAATTAGGACTTTTGAAGACGTAATTGGTGAGAAGTTGTTCGAGCGTGCTGGTAGGAATCTAAAACTAACAGAGGCGGGCCGAACCGTTTATGATTATGCAGAAAAGATATTCTCACTCGGTGGTGAGTTACTTGATGTGCTAGATGGAAAGACTGTCGCAAAACAAAAAGAGTTTAAGGTTGGCATCTCAGAAGTTATTCCGAAAACCTTAGTTTATCGCATCATTAAGCCGCTATTTAATCAACCGTACGATATGAAGGTGCTCTGTTTGGAGGATCGAGTTGATAAGCTGCTCGCCGATCTCGCCGTTGGTGCTATTGATATTGTCATATCTGACAGACCAATACCGCAAAGTGTAAAGGTGAAGGGCTACAGCCGGTATTTAGGTAGTAGTAGCGTTAGTATCCTCGGTTCTTCTACTTATAAGAGAAGATTGAAAAAGACATTTCCGGATAGTCTCAATGGGGCTCGTATGCTCGTTCCCTCTTCTGAGAGTATTCTCCATAATGAATTGATGCACTGGCTTCATCGAAACGATTTAACGCCGAGAATCGTAGGAACGTTTCAAGATACTGCGCTCATGAAAATCGCTGCGCGTGATCAATTGGGAATCATTCCGATTCCAACGGTGATAGCAGGGGAAGTTTGTCGAGAGTATGGATTGGAAATTATTGGCACTCTTGCTGAAGTTCAAGAAAAGATATTTATAATTTCACTGGAGAGAAAAATTAAGAATCCACTGATTGCGGAGATAAATCAGCACGGGACTCATTTGTTCAGCTAGTACGCCTATTACGACATGCTTGTCTGCTTGTTTTCCAGTGCCCCCGCTAAAATGACAAATAGGATCTCTAGATCCGATTACCCTTTTCAACCCAGGAATCACGGACAAGGAGCTTACACCGCCACCGCGGGTCGTCGAGGTAGACGATGTTCGCATTTGGATATAAGACATGGGTGGAGCAGACCTGTTGATAATCGGTACTGAAGAATATTAAATTACTTTCTATGTCCCGATTACGAACCCCCGCGCCGCACAACTGTTCGTATTGGTCATTGTGATCATTTCGATCTCTCATAGAAACAAGGCGCGCAAAGGTCATTCGTTCGCTTCCTTCGCGTTTCTCAAGCTTTAGATAAACTGGCTGTCTGGTACATCTTTGTGAGCCAATGAAATAAGTTTGGTCTGTAGCGGGGCAAAGCGAAAAGGATTCTCATACGAGGCAATCTAATTGGCATCTGAAGTCAGACTTTTTGAATGACGCTTATAGTACCGACATTTCAGAGTAGCCCGATTACAGCATGAGAATTATACTCTCAGTTTTACGTTATCGAGATCTTGTAGGTCGACGTAATTACATCACCACGTTCGGTTTGGAACTTATAATAAATAAAATATATTTTTCTCTCTCGGGCGGTAAAGGTGAGTGTTCCTCTTCCGGAATTGGATAAAGCTCCTTGTGTTGTAAAACTGGTATAGCCAGGAAGTGTAGTTATTGCTCTTTGAGTGGTAGCGGTATCTGTCGAATATCTCCAGAAGGAAGTAATCCCTCCAGTTTTAATTTTATTGTTGGACGAAAATGTTTGAACTGCAAAATAGGTAAGTGTGAAGTTTAATTTTGAAGAAAATTCAGCATCTATAAAGTTATTTTGTCCGCTGAATGTTGTGTAGCAAGCTTGCGCAAGTACCTTTGCTGGAGATGATATTATCAGTAATGCAAGTAATAAATATAATGAGGAAATGTTGAGTCGACTAATGAATGAACGCTTAATCATATTGCCCCCTTATGATTCTTAGATTCCAACCGATCACTTATCTGCTCTTAAGAGTAATCGTTTCAGTTTATTAAGAGAAAAATTGCTACATTTTTCACCAATAATTTCAATGCGTTAAGTGGCTGCCTGCATAGGCGTGATATCGGTAGCCAATCAATAATTCAGAAAACCTTGAATATGCCGCCTTAATCTACGAGTTGAATCAAGGCACTTGCGATTGATATTTGCATGCAATAGTAACTTTAATTTTTAATTTCACAGATGGTCTATGTAACTCGCGGCTGTGACTTGTAGCGAACGAACGGGCGAGACAAAAGCTTGTACCTTTTTACAGAAATCCTTCTACTCCGTACAATGTAACTCGTGATTCAGATTTTTCAATTTAGGTTGATATTATTGAAGAATCAGAAGGCGCCCCACTACCGCTTTAAAGCATGAAACTAAAGGGCATTTTTGTTTATCCCCGTCCTTTTTTAATCAGCTAGAAAACAAATTTTTATGAGCCCTTTGGCGCTAGCCTTGCATAACATCAAGAAACCGGCTGAATTGCTCCTGTATTCGGAGGAGGCGACAGCCCCTGACAGGGATATTTGAATGTTTACAAGTGAACAACGGGTAGCAGCTGTCTACAAACAGGAAGTTGGTACTGAAATTCAGAGGCTGCTACCTGAGCTTTCTATTTCTAATCAGCGAGCGCTATCAACTCATTTATTTCACGATCGCTTCACATACACTCCTGATAGGCAGTCGACGATCCCATCGGCTGAGAGGATTGTGAACTGGGCAACAATGGCACACCCTCTGGTTACTATTTCCGGTCCGGCAGGGTGCGGCAAAAGCACATTAGCGTGGCAAATTATGACTGAAGCCGATGCGAGAGGAAAAGCCGCGATACTTGTTTCCGCTCCAGACCTCGTGGTCAGGAAAGATCTCGAGCGAAATTCCGGAGACGAACAGCTGCCCTATTCCTCGATCAAGACAGTAGATTCTATTCTTTCCAAACTAGAAAAACTCGCAAGAAGGGGACAGCCGCTGGGAAACCAAGTTGTTATAATCGTGGACGGCATTGATCTGGTATCATATAACCCAAATGAAATCGTCGGTGGCCGTAATTTCCTCGATCGAATTCACTCTCTCAGCATGCGACCAATACTCATGGTTGAATCGGACCACAGCCAACTCACAAGTCCAACGATCAAATCTTATCACCAAATTCTTAACCCAGACGGTCTTCCGTCACTGGGGATTATAATCAGGTCTGATGGAAGTAATCGATCAATAGAGCCCAGAGATATCGCGCAGTCGCGTTAGCCATTGGCCTGAATAAGTCAGTAAGGGAATTCTCTCGATCGCTTTTGACTAAAATTTTTATCCATTTATAATGTGCTGAAGGCGTTTCAAAGGAGTTCTGCGTATGTCTCAAATTGCCGAAGCACTTTCCGTTGATATTCTCCCCGCGCTTAAGGCCCATGGTATGCCCAGCTGTTTTAGAGATCAGGCTGCATACGATGAACTGGTTTTGCGGTTGGAAAGGGCGCCAACGTTTGAGGATCGCGTTGCTCTTAATAACGATCTCGTCGCAATGCAAAATGGTGAAGTCGCAGGTTCGACAAAAGAGCAACGGAGTCTCGCCATGAGTATGAGTCTCTTATATGGGATAAGTA
>CAYTAW010000303.1:0-4526 GCA_964435675.1 uncultured Bdellovibrionales bacterium | reverse complement strand
CTCCGCTACAGCAAAAAAACGGCAAAAAAACAGTGGAGGCGCAGGGAACGCACGAGCAGTTAATGGAGACGTTCGTGCAGTGCTCTAACTTGTTAGAAGCACGGGCAAGCGACTACCGCTAGAGGTTCTGGAACTACAGTAACTTTCGGGGAGGAAGCGAAGTAATTGAAATTTAATACCAAGAACTCGCCACCTCCATGAGGTGAAACAGTGTAAAAAGTTTATTTGTCTCGCTCTGTCTTCATCCTTTAGTTTGGCGATGAACCGTTATTTGCCCGATGACAGCTCGAGTACGTGCCCGAGGAGTTTATTAGCCTGCCTCAACAGCTCAATTCGGTCGGTAATCACTGCAGAGTCAGTAAACGGCGGGTGATGATGAATTTCTCCTGTTTTATAGAAAATAAACGTATTATTCGCGAACTCCTCTCCGCGATTAAATGGGAATTGCTCCCAGAGTGTTATCTGGCCCGATTCGTTGCGTTCAAGGCAATGGTAATTTCTCGATTGGTTGCTCGACGAATGGACCATCACTTTATTGGCTTCCGTTAGAATCGCGTCGAGAATTACATACGGATCGTCGTGCGATTGAATCAGGTCTTCTCCGCGGCCACTGCGCGCCAGAAGCTGCAGATATACCGAATTTCTTAATATACTTGAGTGCGCAAATTCATCCGAATATTTTGCTTCGATAGACTGCGAAAGCGGAGCCAAAAGCGCGCGAAAGTCATCCGGGCTCGAAATGCGCTCTCCCCCGATGGATCCGCGCACCCGGAGGGGCTCACCGAGTTCAATTCGAAATTCAAAAGGGCTGTTGTTGATTCTTCCCGCGGCGAGAATCGTGGCTGGGTCAGGCCGCCCCAGTGAAAACGTGGTCGGGCCCTCGGAAATTGAGATTTGAGAATGCGAATCGAGCAGCTTGTTAATTTGCGCTGCAAACTTCTCGATTGAAACTGGGGGTATAACTTTTAGCATAGTCTACAATTATGGTTATGAGGCGCTAACGGATGAATGATGCCTAATAATTCTACGGTAATCATTTGATAGACCTATGGTTTTTGATTGTTAGAATCAGCGTGAGGTGACGGTTCTCTATCACTAAATTACTCGAAATTAGAGACTTTTGCCGAAAATGGGTGAGGTATCGGAGCTGGTGGTTAAGTTTCTGCGAACATTGTGCTTCCGTGAAGTGGGCTATTTTTCTAATTTTTTTCCGATGCGGTTGGACCTATATCAAGTTGACTTTACCTCGTTGGGTCAGCATCTTTACAGTAAAAGGAACTGGTATGAATCAACAGACAACGTCATCCGCAACAACAGAATCGGAAGCGCTCACCCGCTTTAATTCCGACGCATTCAGTAATCCGTTAAGCGAAACGTCCGACCCGCTCGGGGGAGCGGTATTGCCGAAGCTACAAGTAACCCGGCGCCAATTTCTTGCAACCACAGCCGTAGCACTCTCAGCAGCAACTCTCGTCGCAAATACATCCGATGTTCGTGCTGATGAGAACCTCGCATCTAGTAATAATGCTGCACCCGCCGAAGCTCATTCCTCGGCTATCGAATCTCAACAATCTAGTAGGGAAGTGGCAGCTACGCTGCTGAGCAGTGTCGGTACATGGGGCTCCATTTATCTGGGGTCCGAGGCTAGAAGTTTATTCGCTGTAGGGCTTGGGGGAATTGCTATTTCCGCAGTCATAGCCGCTAGTATAGGCGGGCCAGTCGCTGCTGGAGTTGGTGTAGGAATAGGCCTTTGTGCAGTCGCCGCCACGGTGTATTTTCAGCGCGAGGAACCGAAACGAGTAGTACCCGTCGATCAGGCGTGCTCCAGCGCCTCGGAGTCAGTGCCACCAAACAATTTCACTGCCGGTCGTCGTGGCATTAGTCTAGAATCTCTCTCACGCGATCCTGATACCCGTGCGCATATGGCCGAACTCGAAGCGCGGCTTGCATCTAAGGAAGGATAGGTCCCGCAATTGTTCGTAAGCCGAACTTTCAGCCGGCACGGGGTACGATTGTAAGTGCCTCGGTATCACTTTGTCGCATTTGAATGCTTAGTTGTGGAGCTGTCTTCCTGGTCCAATTGTCGGTGATGGCGGAGCTGGATTTGCTAATGGAATATGGCATGTGCCAAGCCCGTTGGCATTGCTTGGGACTGCGCTGCCACAACATCCTCGAAGGGCATCAGAGCGCCGTGATGGATTCATTTGCCCACCAATCGGAATACAAGATCGAGGGACACAACACATAAAGTCATCGCTTTCGTGAGCTTCATAGAGCCCGGGTAGAGTGGCTGTTTGAGGGGAATAGCTGCAGGCCGCATACATTTGATCTTTTAAATGATATGCCTGCCCACCCTCATATGTACTACAAATATTGGTCTGAAGGTTATCAACATAGCTATCGATAATATCATCGCGATTATCCTTTGCGTTGGTGCATGACTGCATGGATAAGCCAACGAATTTTTGAGGTACTCGAGATTGCTGCTTCCATTGCTCAATGTTATGCATCGAGTCCATTACGCTTGGACCGTTAATAGTATCGCAGTAGGGCGCCCTTTCCATAACGTCCCGAGATGGTTTTGGGTCATTGGTCTGTGCAAATGGACGACAGCATTCAAAGGCTAATTTTTTCACTTGAGCCTCAACCAATTCTGGATTTAGACCGTTTTGAATGCAGCTTTCTGAATTTGAATACTGTGCATCGAAAAGAGGGAGGCGGGGCCCGTAAGGGCCGTTACGTGTTAAGTATCGATAAGGCGGAACACTCTGTGGAACTGGAACATAGGCCCCTCCCCAAGCTGTACAAATTTCATCAGCCCTCAATTGCTCAAAATCCGCGACTGATCTTGCTTGACTTGCCGCAAATGCACAGTCGGTTCTGCCCGGAGGGGTGTTTCCAGGGAACAGGAAACCGTCTCCTGTAGGGGTATGAGCAAACAGCTGTTCCTCTCCCACATGTTGCGCCGCGGTGCACGTCGGCGCCCTCATCATAGGAAAATTCGGATTAAATTGAGCTTCTGCGTAAGGGGTAAAATAAACAATAGAAGGGATTACAAATATCCAATAATTACAACGCATATTAGAACCTAAATTAAAAGAGAACGAGTAACTGGTATCTTGTATCTATTACGGCGCTACAAAGCTCACAAAGGTTACGCCTGTAATAACCTAAAAGTAATTGAAGTACCGTTTATGCCGATCTGATCCGCCAAGAGGTAAACAAAATCTTTTAGAGTCCTCCTGTATGAAAGGAGGAGTACACGAAAAATATAGCAAAGAGCGAATTATATTCTAAAGTTGCGGTTGCAAAAGAGGGTGGCCTCGTTGGTAAAATCTTAACTAGCTCCACTGTCGTCCAACTACAGCCAAAAGAGGGGGCGAACCCTGCAGCGCGCTGAAGCGCTCTACCTTCACTTCGGATTAGGAAATGGCACCACTTTCTTTCGGCACTCGAAATCGAGCTTTTTTGTGTTCTCTTTCAAACATTTTAAGATGCGACTATTTCCCGGAATAATATGGCCGCAAAGTGTGGCGGTATCCTTGGCGCAGGCGTTAATCGAAGCCCCAGCGTCATCGGAAACGTCCCGCAGCGTTGCTTTGCACGAGGGGGTAACTTGGGATGAAACGCCTTTCAAGCAGAAATAGCGCAGCGGATCGTTAGCCGTGTATCCAGGGCAGTACTTATGTAAATCTGCCTCGCAAGGATCCTTACTCGCGTATGCTGATCGGGCCGCGAGCAGCGCGAGAACTAAAGCGAGGCTAACGAAAGCGATGGTGCGGCGAATGCTTTTCATTTTGTTCCACATATAAGACAGTTTCGAATAATTCAGCTATCAGTTCCCATGAGGGAGTATGGCAAGGAAGCGACGCGCGATAAAGACCAAAACAATGGCCGTCCGATAGGGGGTTACTTAAGCAGCCAGCTCGATATGTATCCCTTATATTTCTTTCGAATTGTAGACGGCATGTTCTGATAATTTCCAATAATCTTACGGCAAATGGGCGTGCCGCACTTGCACTTCATTTTCCAGTGCTTGTTTTTTTCAGTCATTTCATAGTCCCAACTAATTTGTTCGCCTTTCTCAATATCACGCATGGCAACGACTCTGTTTCTCCTCTTGATTCCGCAATTAGGATCGCAGGAGTGATTGATGTAGCGCGCGATACCAATAGAGTCACGCCACTTAGCTTTATCCACTTGGATAGCATGAAAATAAAGGTCGTCAGTCCAGGGCTCAAAATCATCGTCCAATATGGGACCGTCAAAGATTGCAATAACTTCGCCCTTCCGGATCTTTTGCGTTGCGAAGACCCCTTTACCGTATTGTTTTGTCTGTCGAACCTTAGCTTTCTTGTTGTCCATCTTCCGCATCAACGTTAAATATTCAGGTACAAGATACGCAATTATGTCAGAAATACGCGAGCGAAGAAAATCTTTTTGAAAGCTGCACGTGCGCTGCCGTGAGAACGGACCGCTTCGATGAAGAAACATATTTCACTGTGGTCCAGTAGTAGTAGTAGTAG
>CAYTAW010000302.1:0-4528 GCA_964435675.1 uncultured Bdellovibrionales bacterium | reverse complement strand
CATTATAGTAGGATCGTCAATTTGCGCCGTTGCTTCGATTGTGTTGTTAGGATGGCTGGTTCTTTAGGGTAGCAATTTTTTAGATCGTAATTCAATCTAAGAATTTAAAGATTGTTTTGTAAGTTTAATTTTGAAAGGAGTTTGAGTTTTATGAAGAGAATATTTCATGGGTTTCTAGTTTGTCTGGCTACCGTTTTGCTGCCATTTGCCGCCGACGCTCAGCTTTCGAAGGTTTGTAAAAATGTTCAAGAACTCGGTGCAAATCAATACAAAAATAATTCACCGATACGAGCCCAGAATGGAAATAACGCCTCGCCAATCACTAGATTCGCGCTAAATCCGACAATAATTTTCATCCGGGGTAATCCTGCTAAGCTTGCGCGCGCCAACGTTTACGATTCTCAGGGAAATTATCTGACCTCAGGGGTAAGGCTAGGATGTGACGCTCCGGGACGAGGCACCTGTAACTCTCGTTACAAAGGGAGCGAGGTTTCTCCGAACGATACTCGCAGTGTTCGACGCAAGGCGGTTGCTAAGACACGGAGTCCGAGCATCTACTGGCGAGTAGCGACAAACCTTTGCATCAGAGTTCCTGATGCGGGTAAGTGTTACAATGTCCAAGTGAGAGGGTTTTGCGATGGAAGAATCGTAAGTTAGCCTCCGCTCTACAAGAGTTGTTTTTGAAATAGGGGGGGCATTCTAGCGCACACAGTCGCTCGATTGCCCCTTTGTTTCTGCCCAAAAAGCCATCCGAAATATGTTCCCCGTGAGCGGGCCTTCGCAGATAATAGGCCTGGGCCAGTAACTTTTAACAGATCTTGAATTAGGGTTATTCCGATGAATGTTACACCCGCGGAAGTTGAAATTGTTTTATCATCGGCGCCAAATCTTAACGCTGCTCTCAAGACGATGCTCAAGCGTGAAGGCCGACCGGGCAATTTGGTGGAGCCTTTTGTAAAGTCGATGCGCAGTGTGGTCGCACGCAATCGAGACGGGGAGCTCCTAAAGCATATTGAAACTAACTTTCCAACGAAGCCAAATCATTTTTTGCTGCTCGCGTCGTATGCGTTTCCGACGATTTGTAATTCGATAGCGGAGAAGGTGATTACTCAATTTGCCGAAACATTTAATGCCACCTATCAAACAAATGAGTCGGGAATCACAGTCACCAATCCTGAAAAATTCAAATCGATAATCAAGGCGGTCGTCGAGATTGTTAAGACTGAGCTAAATGCGGCGCAGGTGCCTAGCAACAATTTTTCTGTCAATGCGGTGCTTTCGACGATTTTTACCCCTGAGGTCTACTCGGAAGCCATGCTCGTTCTGAGGTAGCGCTAGTCGCAGAAGGCCGGCACCAGAATTGCAAAAACGGCGATTCATCCAGCTCGAGCATGTTTAGTCCGACGAATGTTGTTATTTGGAGACATATGCGTGGCCTGAAGCGTTTTCGCTTGAAGATGGTCGAACAGAGTCTTTAGAGTGTGCACTCAGCCAGAAGCGTTTGATCACCCGAGCCATAATTTATCTATATCTTTCGATAGTTTGGCTTTATGCGTCGCCGCTCGGGGAGGGCTGCAGGTTCCGACTATAGGGAAATTGATAACCGGTCGATTTCACCAAAGATAACCCGGAATGCCCGAGAAATGGGGCATGCGGGAAAAGACGACCCCACCATGCATAGTTGCTTCGCAATGAGACGATTATTTTTGATCCCTGCGCTGATCGTGGCGCTTCTACTGCTTTCAGCGCTCAGTCAGAGTGCAAATGCTTTGCCGACTGATGCCAACTCATGGGTTGCCGGTGAGTGGGATTGTCGTGCATCAGCCGAGCCAACGAAATCACCTGAGAATGCTCAAGCGACAACGGTCCGTTTCTTTGTTGAGGTGGGGGTCGACGTAGCTGAATATAATAACCCGCTCAAAGGAAAAAGAGTAACCGGCACACTTACGTTCAAGATTCCGTATTACTATTCTCAGAGTAATTTTCGCGGTTTCCGGACGAGTAATGACCGTGACTTGAAGTCATGTAGCATTGATTGGTCGCAAAAAGTTATCACGTGTCCTGTGGTGATGAGCGTTGGATTTGCGCCGACACCTTCGTCAAACGCACCGCAGTGGCAAATGGTTGCTTACTTTGATGGGCCTCGCCCGCCGGGGAACTGGGATAAATATGAAATTTCGGGGGCGCTAACAACAGATTTAGTCAGTGAACGAACTGCCTTGGATAATTCTTTCAAGGCTCCGGTTCCCAATAGCCCGTGCACCGCACCACAGCCACTGATCAGGTGTAGCCCCTATCCGGGCGGCGCTCCCGGTGGAGACACTAGGGGCTATCTTTTATCCGAAGCGGAGTCCTACGGCTTTAATCTCTCGGGGTACTATCAGGGCGTCATGCGTCAAGCATGGCTCGATAACAAGTACCCCGTGGAGTGGGAAGCGAGGAAGGGAATCAATAATCCGCCATTATGTCCAAACCTGACCGGTCCGCAGGTGAAACCGATCTCTGATAAGTATCTCGATCTGATGCAAAAGGAGCTCGACAAAACGGCCGCGGATGCCGCAAGTATTTTTGCCGGATTGGCGCAGGCAGCTACATGCAAATCTGTTCCAACCAACCTGAAAGCGCTGCCGGAGAGTGCTCTAAGCACGATCGCATATCGATTCACACATCCTCCCGTAGCGATCTTCAGCACCTTAAAAAATCAATTCATTCGTGAATGTAATGGTGGACTTGTCGGGACCCCAACTCCTACGCCCACTGGCGGTTCTCAATCGACTCCAACGCAGACGCCGACACCTGTAAGGACATCCACACCGACAAATTCCGCCACGGCCACCGCATCACCGACGAGATTTGTGCCTCCTGGATATCCCGCTCAGCTGGCAGTATTTGTCTCGAGTAGTTCTAACGCCGGACCTGGAATTTCGGGCCTCCAAGGGCTTGATCGCATGTGTAGGGACATGATCGCCCCGCAGATGAGCTTGTTAGATGCCCAGGCATACCTTCCGTCATGGAAGGCGATTGTCTCTACCGAATGGAGTGACGTTAAGGACAGGTTTCTGGATTGGTACTATACATATAGAAAGATCTACAACCTCAGAGGTGAACTGCTGGCGGACTCAATCGATGACCTCTGGTTTGGCAGGCTTCAGCGTTCGATTAACGTCGACCAGAACAGAAATATCGTCTCCGAATCGACCCCTGTCTGGACAGCAAGCCGTTACGGCGGCAAAACTGCCTATCGGGTGAACATCTCAGGTGCCTGTAACCAATGGACCAATACTAGTGCGGCATTTACCAAAGTGGTAACTGGGTCTCTCGTGCGCAAAGATATGGGCTGGCTAGATGGAAGCTATCCGGTCAACGGCTCAGGTGACCTGGGAGGAACTCCGACGACTGATTGCTCAAAGACAGCACGCATCTATTGCATCGGCCTGATTGGATTAGCCGTGCAACCGACGGCTACTGCAACGATGACACCGAGGTCAACTGATACGCCGACGCAGACCCCCACCAGAACTGCGACCAATACACCTACCGCAACAGCTACGGCAACTTCGACGCCGACCAATACGCCAGCATCTCCACCAACTTCGACGTTCACTCCGCGTCCTACCGCAACCCCCACCAGAACGGCGACATCAACGTCAACACCGACCTTTATCCCAAGGACGACACCAACTTTTACGCCGACGCGCACAGCCACTCCCACGGGTGGCTGGCCAACGCCACCAGGCAGGACTCCGACACCAACTCCGACAAAAACCTCGTCTGCAACGGTGAGCGTGACTCCGACCAGGACGGCGACACCTACATCGACCCGTACACCAGTTAATACGGCGACCAGTACGGGAACTGCTACCGCTACGCCAACTGCTACCGGCACTCCCACCAGGACACCGTCAGGTTCTCCTTCGGCGACGCCCTCTGCCACTCCCGGGACAACGCCGGGTGTTGGAAGTGTGATTCCTCTGAATGACTGCGTCTTTGAGAATGCGGATAAGACCATCACCGCTTATTTCGGTTATGATAATAGTAGCAATCAGACGCTTGTTATTCCGGTCGGTGAGAACAGGATTGATGGAACAATGAATCAGTTCAACACTCCCGCTGATCGTGGCCAAATAACGATTTTTAAACCGGGACGATTTAGGTCTGCATTTCGGGTAACCTTCAACGGAGATCCGATAACATGGACGGTGAAGTCAAACCTCGGCACTCAGGCATCGGTGACTGCGTCAAGAAACTCACCAAGATGTCTGCCAGTTATCCCGCAGGCCGAGTGTATTTATGTCGAAAATGGGAAGATAGAGGCACTGTTTGGCTATGAAAACCAGAATCCCTTTGATCTGACTATCCCCGTTGGGCCGTTCAATACTTTTGGTGATGCGCCGATAGACCGAAATCAGCCAACATTCTTGCGTCAGGGAAAAAACAATTCAGTCTTCCGGGTGGAGGTCCCATTTGGTCAGACGGTAACATGGAGATTGCACAATTCAACGGCGACCGCAGTTGTTGCCGAGGATAA
>CAYTAW010000301.1:3100-4569 GCA_964435675.1 uncultured Bdellovibrionales bacterium | reverse complement strand
AAGAACAGCAGTTTAACCCAATAACCAGGGGATTCGGCTAACGCTTTCGATTCAGCGCCTGAAGGGAGGGCGCTGGAGTTGATCTTAAGCGAATTAGCTATCTCCTCACGTGCCAGCTTTCGCCGGTAAAACGAGTCCGCTAGGTCCATGTAGGTCAGTATAAAGCGCTTGTTCTCACCCGCCGGAACTATCGTTACCGCGGCCAGTATTACCTGCTCTTTATTTTGATAGCGCAGCTCTGTCGTGTAGACCGACATGCCCGAGACCGGCGACGCGTAGGTTCTTACATGCTTTGCATCGCTAATACCTACCGCTCGATAATCACTGAGAATTTTTTCCTTATAGCTCTGCTCGGTCAGCTGCGCCGGATCGAAGGTCTCTGCGGCGACCAATATGTTAAAGGTTGGATAGCCACCGCTCTTTCCTCGAAGCGCGACGACCGCTTGTGGCAGGTCAACTTTGACGGCTTCCAAATCGGTTGAGTAGTCGAACGAAAGGTCAAACTCATCCGATGTGAAGTGCTGTAGGGATTCGGCGCGAAGGGTGGGCGGTTGAAAGCATGCGGCAACGGCAAAAAATAGCCAAAAAACGGATATTATGAAGCTGCGGCGTGGCGGCGCCGCGCGCATGCGCGCAGAGGAAACGGAATTGAGGAAAGTGCTAAAAAGCCCTTTTTTAAATGAAAAAAGTGCGTTTGATCTCATTTTTTCTGTTGATTCTTTCGATTGTTTCTCACTATATTCTCGATCGGCACTGAACAAAACACCCATTTTTCGGCCATTTTTGAAAGATTGGATGAGGTGCTGAAGAAAATAAAAAAATATTTTCTGATCTGATTTTGTATATAGCGTGGCAATTCTGCACGTTATATAGAATCAACAGGGATAGAGAAGGTGGCCTTCTTTACCTTGCTTTAGGGGGATTTATCTCCCTTTAAGAGCCCACTAACTAAACCATTTGAGGATTAAAAAATATGGCAAAGAAGCCTGCAAAGAAGATGAAAGCGAAAGCTCCTAAGAAAGCTGCTAAGAAAATGGCAAAGCCAGCAGCTAAGAAAGCTGCCCCAGCTAGCAAAGCTGAGAAGCTCCCAAAGGTAAGAGCTGCTTCGCGTCCTCGCAGTTCGTCGACCCCTCCGTCCTACACTCAGTCGGAGTTCGTTGAGAACATTCGCGCTTTCTGCGGACTTAACCGTCGTTCGGAAGCTAAAGAGCTCGTAGAAGATATTGCAGCGTTCATTAAGGATTCCTTGAAGAAAGGATACAAAGTTCCTTTGATGGGCCTTGGAAAGATCTATGTTCGTCAGTCGAAGGCACGTCAAGGACGTAACCCTGCAACGGGCGAAACCATCCAGATCCCCGCGAAGAAAAAAGTTTCCTTCCGCGTGGCAAAGGATCTGAAAGAGTCCGTTCTGAAATAAGAACTTCTCCTTCGAATTTAAAACGGCGGCTTAAGGGCCGCCGTTTTTATTT
>CAYTAW010000301.1:0-3090 GCA_964435675.1 uncultured Bdellovibrionales bacterium | reverse complement strand
CCAGCTCGTAAGCGCGTTCGTTTCACTCCAGCAAAAGCTCTTAAGGAAGTTGTTCTTAAGTAGTATTTACTGCTGAATTAGGACGCCGGTTTTCCGATAAGGAAAGCCGGCGTTTTTTATTTTGTGCGATGGCTCGCGCACGGTAGGCAGGTGCGCCATTATCTTTTTTGCGTGTTCTCTACCGCCTGAGCCGGAAAACCCGAATACTTTAGATGCGCAAAAATTGGGATTACTTGAATTGAGTAGATGTCATGGGGAAATGTCTCTTGCAGCGCATTGGTGAAATGCTTGATTGCCCGGCTATTGGGCAGTTCGAGTTCCATTTCATAGTCCCAGCTGCCGAAACTTTCGACCAATATGCGCACCGCGATATGTTTTCTGCAAAATGCTAAAACGCGCTGCCGTAAATCGGCGCCGAGCCGCTTCATCGTGATTAAGACGCGAAATGAATTATAACCGAGGCAATTAAGGTCAACTCGGTAGGTGTCGCCCAAAAGCACCCCCTTTTTCCTGAGGGCATTCATGCGATGCACGAGAGCGCTCGGCGATATTTGCGCCGCCCGTGCTACCGCATTATCACGCTCGAATTTGGAATTGCTCAGCAAATTGAGGATGCGCCGATCGGTAGCGTCGATATCAACTGTGCCGCGATGATCGCCCATGACGTATTCCGCGCTCCAGTGACGGTGGGGGGACAGATATCGCCGCGGATAGCGCACCATATAGGTACGAAGCGCGAGTTGTTTAGAAAGGAATGAATCTTGATGGCGCCGTGAGAACGTGTCGACGAATTCCCGGACTTCGTGAACCGAGCGCGACAAAAAGGTGACCGCATAATCGTAGCCACCGCCCACGTCGGCAAGCCAGCGAACGAGGGATGACTTTTTGAGTGTGTTAAGTAATGAGGCTTGCTCGCGCTGATTTGTGGAATTTATTGAGAAATACAGCGCATAGTCCGTATATCCTAGTCGCATTGTATCGACGTATAGCGAGCGCCCGGTAATAATGCCGCGCTCGACTAGCCGGTGATAGCCGCGACGCACCGCGTGTTCTTTTCTCTTTGCGATCTGCGCGAGTTGTCGGAACGAGAGACCGGCGTTTGATTCGAGCAGGAACAGCAATTCTTTATCGGACTCGCTGAGTTGCATTTTTCAATAATAGAGAAGAACTTTAAATTTTACGACACTTATTTTTCATTTGTCGTAAAAATATGCAACCTGCGTAGCTATAACGTCTATGCAAGGAGCATCCTATGACTGCACAACACCAAGAGCACAATCAGCAACAGCCAACCGCGCCTCATTTTCGCACCAGCCAGGAGTGGTGGAGCGAGCTCAAGCTCTCCCCCGAACGGCAAATTGACTGGCTCAAAAAGCAGTACCACGGAGAGCTTCTTGCCTCAGAGCGCGTCGCGCAGCTAAGTGATGATTGTCGTGGCACACGGTGGCACCAAACCTTGGAAACCATCGCGCAGCAGGAAGCCAAGCACGCCGGCTGGGTCGGAGAGCTGCTGCATGCGCGGGGTATCGAACCCGAGCGACTCGAAAAGAACGAACGCTACTGGAATGTCGTGTTAGCCGAAGTAAATACTTTTGAAGGGCTTGCGGCAGCCGCCGCGCACGCTGAAGCGATGCGTCTTGAGCGGATCAAGGTAATCTACAACGATCCCGATACCGAGGATGATATCCGCGCGGTTTTCGGCAAAATACTTCACGAGGAGGAATTTCATGTAAAAGCGTTCACGCGCATGGCTGGCGATGAGGCGCTCGCCGCCGCGCTCGCCAAACACGAGGAGGGGATGGCGGCTATTAATGTGAGTATGGAGTCGGCGTTGATACCATTTGCCGACTAGGACAAAATTAGTTTTCAGTATCGGTCAACACGACTAATGACTGCTGGTGATTTACTTCTGATGATTGCCTGCTGACCGTTGCTTGTTGACCGATACCGAGATCCAAAATTTAAAGATCTATCGCCTCTTCGATCAACATAACTGGAATGCCTTGCCGGATCGGATACAGAACTTTGCCATCCTCACGGAGAAGCCCCCCATCGCACGGCTCAGTGACGAGTTGACTTGAGCGGTTGGTGAGGGACTTATCGGCGACTCGCTTATTCAGTGAAGAAATAAGATCAGCCGGAGCCATCGATACTTTTTGATGTGTCTCTGGACAGGCCAGGATTCGAAGCAGCGATTCATTAATCATATCGAGTATGATAACGGAATAGCGGGAATTTGCAATTACCGTTAGGATGTGTGCCTAGTCCGCGTATGAGGGCTTCTGAGCGGTCGGATCTTGCTCCTCTTCTTCAACAGTCAGGTCGACGAAGCGCGTTAACCGCTCGCTCGGGAGCGGAAGCAGCTCAGTATTTCGTCCCCAGCACGTGACGCAGAGATTTTCGATAGCGCGTGTTACGGCCACATGCAGCAGACTCCGTCCCTGTTCGGTATTCGGGTACGTATCGCGCTGTGGGTTCCAAATTAATACATTCGCAAATTCCAAACCTTTAACCAGTGCCGTGCTGGTGACGACAATGCCCTCCTCAAATGAGAAGTTGCGGTCGTCGCCGATGCGCAGGGCGTTGCCGAATTTGTTCTTGAGCATCGAATACACATGCTTTGCTTCCTGGCGGTCTGCGCACAACACGGCGCTCATCTCATTTGGATATAATTCAATTGCTTTATTGAGCCATTTCAGAGCGGCGCCGATTCCGCCTTCCTCATTGCGGCATTTAAAGTGCACGGGCACCCGTCCATCGCGTCCAGTGGTTACGAGCGTGCGCCGGTGAATACGATCGGCGAGGCGCATGATGGGAAGGGTCGAGCGGTAGCTGACCGTAAGTGCGACTGTGCGCGCGATGCTGTCCTTAAGTTTCCAGCGCTGTTTTAGCTTATCCCAACCGGGGAAGGAATCTACCCCGTGCACAGATTGCGCAACGTCGCCGACTAACGTGAGCTGCCCCGGGTGTTCAACGGCGGCGACAATGACCGCGAGCTCAGCCGGGCAATAATCTTGAACTTCATCGGCAATGATATGTTTGAGGCGGTCTGTGTTTCCGCGCAGTGCGTCGGGTAATACGCCATTACGT
>CAYTAW010000300.1:0-4573 GCA_964435675.1 uncultured Bdellovibrionales bacterium | reverse complement strand
CTCAAGGCGAGAGCGGCGAAAATTGCCGTGCCCGGTAATCGGTAATCGGCAGACCACAAGAATCTACCAACGACTTACCATAGCGACGTGGATACCGTTGTCTGCACTATAAATACTGCCGAAGCCGCTTAACTCCGAGCTGCACGAATCTTCTCGTAAGAAAATCATCGTGACCATTTTCACTATCTTCAACCGCGATTTGTGCGACTAGCCGGTTTGAGTCTTCCGGCCCTAAAAGCGATCGCAGCGTAACGCAGAAAGCTTCCTGCTCTTCACCGGGGAACAACGTATCGCCAAATACATAATACGAAACAAGCTGAGTACCCTTTTCACGCAGCCTATCGGCGACCACCTGGGCATCGTGTATGGAGGCGTTTACCACCATGTTCGAAAGGCAGCGCAGGGCGGAAGGGTCAAAGCGCGCGGCGAAATTCTCCCCCTCTTCCGCAAACCACCGACGCAGCTTCTCAACGCCTCCAGATCGCTCTAATTTGCCATCGTAAAATTCAGGCGGAACAAAAAGAAGAAAACCTACACGGCGCGCGCATTCCGAACGCCGCAGCTCGGAGGACTCCGGAGAGAGCGATCGCAACTCGTCAAGGACATCCCCAACTAAAAGCTCATACGGCGTGATTAATCCACGTTCTGTCTCAATCACCTGTGCGTCTACACGCGAGCGCTCGCGCACAACAAGATGTACGAGATTCTTTTCGAGCCTATCTGCCAGCAGCGTACCGTCAAATCCGGGTGAAACGATATCACGGGTGATCGCGAAAAATTCGCTGGCGCGCTCGTTGCGAGCCGCGCTGCCCGAGATGTTGAAAATTCGCTCGATATTAATCTTATCAAGCATCAAGCACTCTATTGCCTGACCTCCGCCGATTGAGCCACCAATGACCGCATGC
The DNA here is from genome assembly GCA_964435675.1 of uncultured Bdellovibrionales bacterium. Taxonomy (GTDB): domain Bacteria; phylum Bdellovibrionota_C; class UBA2361; order UBA2361; family CAYTAW01; genus CAYTAW01. The sequence continues at coordinate 3,668 of CAYTAW010000300.1, read as the reverse complement.
AGATTCCGCACGCCACGCTCATAAAGCGCTTCCTCGACGAGGCGCACCCCGTCTGAAAAACGCACTTCATCTGCGAGCGCACCAAGTTCAGCAGCACTGGTGGTGCTATTTGTACCGTTCCCTCCAAAATGGTCGACGCAAATAACCGTAAAACGATCCAAGTCAAGGAAGTCGTTCTTCGACCCCGAGTGATGCGACAGCATCGATGGATTTGCCCAATACTTTGCCCATCCCGGTCCCTGCGAACGCTCCATCCCTTCAAGCTTGAAAAGCGCCGCGTCGCCCGTAAGCGCCGGGAACACGAGGATAATCGGTTTATTGAGATCGATCTCAGGCTGCTCGAAGCGCGAAAGATAGCTCAAGCGCCCGTCATCAGATGAATAAATCGTGAAGCCGACGCGCGCTTCCTTAAGCACCGTGCCCGACTGAAGCTTAAAATTTTCTACGGTGTGAACATGTTTTTGATTGAACTTTTCAAGCAGCGTTGAAATTTCCTCTGTTCTCTCGGAAGCTATCTCGGAAATCGGGCGTTGCGGAGGAACGACTTCATGCGGTGGCTCAAAGCCATGCAAGGTTGCGGATCGGGCGATATCTAGTGTCACTGCAAAAACTCAACATTTGTAAACGGGCTTATCGACGCCGCACGATTTTAAATTGCCGCGCGACGAATATAGCCGAGAACGAATCGACTCCAGTTCGGAGAAGATTCCGCAAGGAATGAATGTGGATTGCCGCTACGGGCCGTTTGCGAAGGATGACCAATATCCGCAACCGATATTGTGGAAAAATCGGGCGGGAATAAGAACTATGCCGTGGTCATTAATGATGTTCACGTCAACAAGTATCGCCGATTAGGAGTTTCGAGTCAAACGCGAATTAGACCCTTCTCAGCCCCTATATAACGGCTATATAACTGCGCATTTCATGTTAATCGCGGAATCCCACGCTCGGAAGCCGGTCGTCGGCATTCCGCGATTCCCCAATAAAATCTGGCCCTCGACTGAACGCTGAGCGCTGATTTCCGACTGCGGGGGGCTAATTGCCAACTACCAGCCCCACCACCCCATCGTAGAAATCTACTATGCTTTTAAATCATCTACTGTTGCGGCTGCGACAATCGCGATTTTAAACGCGTTAGCACGGTCAACAATTGCTTGCGGCTCGAGCAACAGCGCGCGCTGCGCTTCGATTACGAGCGCGGTTAGGCGGCTCTCGGCCATTAACTCGATAGTGCGCACTCCAATTGCCGGAAGATCAACGCGTAAATCTTGAATAGGCTTTGCGAGCTTAACCAGCACGCCTTCGTTACCGCGCACGAGTCCGGCTCTCTCGATTACTTTATCGGTGCCCTCCACGGCCTCGACCGCGATAACTGTTTTGTTGCGCACGATAACAGATTGACCGATGTCGAGAGTTCCAATCGCGCGCGCAGCTTCCCAACCTATGCGCGCGTCATTTAGCTCACCGGCAGTCAGATGACGCGTGGTGAGGTACCCGGCCGCCGGAACGCTTTTCTCGAGCAACACGCTTGCCGAAACGACCGTAATCCCTGCGCTTTCTATTTCAGCGATCACATTGCGCAGCATCGAATCATCATTGAATGATCGCATACGCGAGAGCATGCGCAGTCCGCGCCAATCAATTCGGAAGCCGTCAACAAAATTTACGCGCGTAACGCCACCCGCAAACGCCGCTTGGCGCACGCCGGCGCGCGTAAGCGCATTCACCAGTTTGCCGAGCTGGCCCACGCCGATCCAGGTGCACTGGTCAGATAGCGTCTCTATTCTTGGGTCGGCTTCACCGCGAATTGCGACGGTAATCACTTTTATGCCGCGCGCCTTCGCATTTTCAGCAAATTCAAGAGGAAATCGTCCATTACCGGCAATCAAGCCGAAAGGCGAGAACAGTTCAATCGTGGGGTTTGGTGTCGCGTTCATGGATTAGCGTGAAGATAGGATTAGACTGCGGCGCAGTCAACCTCGCACGCTAACCACGCCGGGCTATACGAGCCAATAAAGACCGTGGTCGCGGCGAATGTAGACACGCGATGCCTTTACCAAGGCTTCCTGCGCGTCTTTATTCTCAAGGCTGAACACCGCCCAGTCTTGATCAGGGACCGCAGCGGTCGTACCCGTGCGCAACGCCTCAACAATCGAATTGCATGCGAGCCACTGGCGCTGTTCAAAGTTCGAAACGATATCATGCGGGCTCGAAGCGAGATAGGCCAGCGCTCCGAGCGATGCGTTTCCACCGCATCCAATCGCCGCGAGCACCATCGCACCTATGTACAGCGGATGGCAGCCATATAGATCCGTTCCCACATAGCCGCTATCTTTGCCTAGGGCCATCAATTCGAGCGCCTCGTGAGCACGCTCCTCTCCACCGCGCGCAATCGCTATCGCCAAGCCGATTCGGCTGATGAATCCGGCAAGCATACCGCGACCTCCGCCAAATTCTTGATGCGCGCTGCCAACATGAAAGCCGATGCGCGCACGTATTAGCGCATCATCGAGTATCGGACGCCAAATTCGATCGGTGCTCTGCGCGTTCGACAACCTGCGGCATATGGCGTGCATTGCGCTCACCGCCCCGACGACCTCCGGCTCGAGGATCGCCAATGCTTCGCGGAGCGAATTTACCTTCTCCCCCTTGCCAAAAACGGAATCACTCGCGGTAGCAAAGAGCAATCGGCGCAATCCGAGCACAAATCCCTCGGGAAGTTTCTTTTTTGCCGATGCGGGAGAAAACAAAAAATTGGTCAGGCGCCAAACAAACCACGGCACCGGTCTGAACTCTTTGACGATATCGGTTGCCGCTTGAAACGCCGCCGGCTGGCCAAATCCCTGCGCCGCACCGATCAAATCGTCGCATGTTTGATCGACCGCGATCGAAAAACTACTACTGAAATTTTCAGATTCGTTTCCCGCTTCGGGTTCGACAATTAGCTGGTGACCGCGGTTCGCGGTCTCAGAAACATTATCATCCATAATAATTGTTCTTAGTGCAGATCTTCCTACGAGCCAAAAATTAAGACTCATGAGCAAGAAGCCCGCGGTCTATAATTGTTTTTCGGCAGTTTTGGCGAATAACAAAAGAAACGAACGAAGTTTATTTCGACTTTTAATCTCTTTATATTCAATAGGTTATAGTTAAGTATCTGTTTTTAAAAAAGAATGAATCGCGGAGCCCCCCTTACTGCGTCAAATAGGAAAGGAGCGAAGCAGGTAAATGCTTGTCTCTGTTAAATAATTGAGTTAGTAATTTTTATTTAGCTCTTGTTCACTTAGCATTAAAAAAAGGATCCTATGGGCAATGATCGTCACTGTTTAACAAAAGCAGATTTGGCAGATGCTATTTACACAACGCTTCCTATCGATAAACAGAAAGCGGCGCAGGTTGTTGAAGATTACATTGAAATAATTAAAGAAGCTCTCGAAAAGGAGGGCAAAGTCATGCTTTCCGGCTTTGGCTCGTACGAAGTAAAATTCAAGCCGCCTCGCCGTGGAAGAAATCCTCAAACAGGGGATACGATCACGTTGCGCGCCCGTAAGGTGGTGAAATTTAAGCCGAGTCAGCTGTTGCGTAAATCGATCAACGGCCACGCTGTTGATGACGAAGGCGAAGACGACGTCGATTAGTACCTGGTTCCGCTCGTAATCCTTCTAGAT
>CAYTAW010000299.1:0-4615 GCA_964435675.1 uncultured Bdellovibrionales bacterium | reverse complement strand
GCTTGTGTTTGACTTTATATACACCCGGTTCGATCTGATCGATCCCGTCGCCATTCAGCTTCGATACTACTTGGTCGTTCTTCATTAAGTTGATCGAACGGGATTCTTTGTCGATTGAAAGCCATGAGCCCGTTGGAGTACCGGTAAGTGACGCGGGAACGAAACCCAGAGCGGTTGATTGGGCGGTCTTTCTGACCGGCAGGGGAGCAACGCGCGAGATAGTAAGCATCCCGTTTTGAACCCATGTTCTACTATTTTGGGTATTCTCACCGTCGGAAGCTGAAGGATTTAGATAGCTAGAACAAGCACTTAATGAAATGCCAACCAATATCGTTACCACTACGCACTGAAGCGCTCTTTGACAAACCCCAGATCTTATAGTCATCATCATAGAGTAGGTATTGTTAGTACGGTTTTGATGGGCTCGCTACGCTAGCATCACCCATGATTGTCTGCAACATGATTGGCGCCATCCCAGTTGACGGCGACCCAGCCTAAGTGGTTAGATGCGACGCTTTACAGAAGAGATGCCGTTAAGCGAAAGCAGATGGTGGTTTTTTTGAAGAAACATTCTTATCAAAGTAGCACACTGAAGTTGAAGACGTTCGGCATGCTCCGGCTATTCACTATGCTCAGTTTTGTCGCATTTTTAAGCGGCTGCAGTGCGATATTCTCCGCTTCCGATTCCCCCGAGAAGGATTGCAACAGCGCTGCTGAGTTGTTGGCGAAATACCAGTCCTCCGAAGCTCGGGCGAGTTTATATATCCCTTCTCAGAAGGTTCGCCAATTACCGGAGCCCTCTCTCGATATGACCCCGGAAGTAAAACACCATATGCGGGTTTATGGCGGACCACGTACTCGATTTATTCAGGAAGCTCTGATTGAGCGTGATAAAAACTATCCCTATATGGCGCAAATATTTCAGGATGAGGGTGTTCCTGAAACGATGTTAAATTTGGCGCTGATCGAAAGCGGCTTCCGTAATGAGGCACGCAGCCCGGTTGGGGCGGTGGGTATGTGGCAGTTTATGAAAAGCACTGCGCGCCTATATGGTCTTAAAGTCGGATTGTTCGTGGATGAACGCAAAGACCCGATTCTTTCGACAATTGCGGCAGCGCGCCATTTGAAGGATTTGTATGCACAATATGGTGATTGGCATTTAGTGCTTGCTGCCTACAATATGGGTACCGGTGGTTTGGATAGAGCGCTGGGAGAAAAAGGCGAAAGAAATTTTTGGCGCCTCGCACGCAGCGGCAAGCTTAACCGGCAGACTGCTGACTTCGTTCCAAAATTCATCGCGGCATCGCTTCTTATCAACACTGCGGTAGCTGAGCGTCAAAACGATAATTCGCGCCAATACGCGGCGCTTGATATCATCCGTAAATAGGGTCGTCGGCGACGCCGGAGAAATTTCGCTATGGAACTTAGAATCGGACAGGGGATTGATGTCCACCGTTTCGCGCCCGGACGTGAGTTGATTCTTGGAGGGGTAGCTATTCCCCATGAATCTGGTTTGGACGGGCATTCTGATGCCGATGTTTTATTGCATGCGATTACCGACGCGATATTGGGTGCGGCCGGCAAGGGCGATATCGGCAATTGGTTTCCTGACACTGATAATCGATGGAAGGGCGCCTCAAGCTTGATGCTGCTCGATACTGTTTGGAAACAGTTGCGCGAGGAAGGGTGGACGGTCGTCAATATCGATTCCACCGTCGTCGCCGAAGCCCCCAAACTCTCGCCATTTGTTTCTAAAATGAAGGAAAATATTGCGCGCGTTCTTTCAATAAACGAACATGATTGTGGAATAAAAGCGACGACTTCCGAGCGTCTCGGATATGAGGGGCGGCGAGAAGGTATTACCGCGTACGCAGTCGCGCTGTTGAAAAAAGTTAGCTAACCGGGCGCGCTCGTCGGCTTGAATAGCCTGAGAAACGGGGTAAAATTAACAGGTCGTCGTAAAATAAGGGCGGATACATATGAAATTTGCCGATGTTAATTTGGGATTGGCCCGGGTAATTGATTTGGCCCAAAGTGCGTTCGATTGGGCGTTATGTTTTGACTTGCCGAAAAATGGCGTGCGGCTAGATCCTCTTGGCGGCGGGGAAGTAATTCAAGCTCGGGATAATTTTTCCGTTAGCCTTGCGCCCTTCTGCCCCGGGCGTGGAGGAATCGGGGCGGGGTTGGTATGTGAAGCCTCGCCGACCTTGTTCAGCGGTTTCGAAAGCGATCTTCATGTTCTCAATTATAAAATCGACGGTGAGCGAGGGTCCACCCTAATAGATAATGATCGTCTTGCCGCCCTGCGTGCGAACTTCGATCAGCAGGTCGCTGAACACGGAAAGATTATTTCGCTCCCGACCGGCTACTTATCCCGCAGGACAGAATAGTAAATGACCGGCGCATATCACAGAATTGCGCTCGTTTTTGACTTCGACGACACACTTGGTCCAGACAGCACCAGTTCTTTTCTTTCGAGTATCGGAGTAGATACCCACAGGTTTTGGGCGAGTCACGCCGAATACTTAAAAGAGGGATGGGATCCGATTCCGGCGTATCTCCAAATGATGATAGCGGAATCCGAGAAGCGGCCGAAGGCGCGGCGCATTACTCAGCGAAAGCTCAACAATTTCGGTTCGCGCCTCGAATCCCAGCCGGGTTTGAAGATGTTTTTTTCGCGCATGAAAAAATTCGTCAAGCAGCATGCCCCGGCTGCGGAACTGCACTTCTTCATCATTAGCAGTGGTATCGGCGACATTGTCGGACATTTCCCGTTCGCGTCCCAATTTTCGCATATTTGGAGCAGTAATTTTTCATTCAATCGAGCCGGGGAAATTGCCGGTATTAAAAATGTGGTGAGCTTTACCGATAAAACTCGCTTTTTATTTCAAATTCAGAAAGGGATATTCGGCGCTGGTTCGGAGAGAGATCCTTTTGCCGTTAATCGGCGTGTGCTTCCGGCAGATGTCCATATTCCCTTTACCCATATGATCATGGTCGGTGATGGCTTCACCGACGTGCCGTGTTTTTCGCTGCTCGAGAAAAATGGCGGTTCGGCGATCGGCGTCTATGAACGCCACGCGGCGGATCGGTGGGGACGAGCCTGGGGTCTAATGAATGAGCAGCGCGTCCGTAACATGGTTGCCGCCGACTTCAGACCGCGAACCGGTCTTGATGACGCGGTGATGCTCGCGCTCGGCAGGATCATTGGTACGCGTTAGTCGAGCCCTACATTTTTCCCATCGAGTCCGGTGGGAACCTTTAGTTTTATAAGTGCGGCAAGTGTTGGCCCAATATCAACGGTGGCGATTTTTTCCTGGTGAACTTTCGCGCGAACCGCGCCGCCGTACACAGCAAAGGGCACATTGCTGTCGTAGTCGTATGGAGTACCGTGATCAATCGCCCGGCTCAGATTATTCACGGTATACGGGGTGTACGTGATATACAAATCGGGGCTTCTGCCCGCGCGGTAGCCATTTTTAATTTTTATCGAGATGTCCGAGGAATCCTGCGGAGCTGGATCGCCCGAATCGACGCGGACGACACGGGGACATTTTTTTATCTCTTCTTTAAGGTGCTCAATTACTTCTTCACGTTTCAGCGTGAGCCGCTCTATCTCCTCGAGATTAAGCACCAGGTGTTCGGACATCAAAAAACGTGCGGTGTCGTAGCGTTTTTCAACTTTTTGTTCAGCGGCACGCAGGCATTCGGCGTCGGCGCTGTCTTTGCGGTGCGCGTCCAGACCGCGCGCTAAGCGCCATTCCGGTAATGGCGGTGCGCCGTGATCTGCGCTGAGCGCGGCGATATATCGCCCCTTTCCGACGCGGGCATCGAGAAAATCAAGCAGAGTCCCGATTAATTGATCAACGCGAAGCAGCGTGTCGAGCGTTTGCGGACTTTCGGGGCCAAAGCGGTGCGCGATCACATCAAGCGCCGAAAATGAGATTGCCAAAAAGTCCATATGTCCTCGGCGGCCGAGCTGCTCCTTTTCAGTAATGATTCGCGCCGCATCAAGCGTCGCGGCATCGAGCGCTGGCGATACGAAGAGCTGGCCTGCGAACTCGCCAGTATTAGTCGGGAGCTGACTACCAATGATAAACTGATTTCTCTGCGCGTTGAAGAACGATGGAGTATCTTCGCATTTTTTTTGGGTCAGCGCGGCGGCAGTGGCCGGAAGAGCCGTCCATTTCCAGCCGCGGTAGGGCGCCGCGCAATCACTGATTCGATATTCTGATATGCGGCGTTTCGCCTCGGCCCCGTAGAAGCCGCCGGTTTCGAACAGGCTATTGCCCTTATTGTACCAGACGGCAGTCCCCGCGCCTTTTCCGGCGAGCATAATTGCCGAACGGTCCTTTCCACTGATGCTCCAAATGCGCGCAGCCGGATCGGTGCTATGGAGCCAATCGGCTAATCCGGTGGCGAGCAGGTTATCGGGCGCGTGGCGATAATCGCCGGTTTCGATGCACTCCCGAAAAGTCTGCGGCGTGGTTCCACGAATCTGATTGCCGGTGATTCCATGATGCGCCGGGTGCATCCCCGTTGAGATGGTGGCGTGGCCGGGACAGGTCTCGGTGTTGTGGTGTTGGTGAACCGCAACCGGAAAATAAGCGCCGTG
>CAYTAW010000298.1:3935-4625 GCA_964435675.1 uncultured Bdellovibrionales bacterium | reverse complement strand
ACCCAGGAAGATGCGACTCTGGCTAAGCCGGATCCAGCGCGCATCGGAAACTAGATTCATAACCTTATCGGTTATCCCGCCGCGCTCCATGACGCGGCATTCAGAAAATTCTCGAGGCAAATATGTCGAGTAGTGTGTTTGTTAAAGCAGAGCAGCGCGGCCATGAACAAGTGTCGTTTTTTTATTACCCGGAAGTCGGGTTAAAGGCGATCGTGGCGATCCATAGCACGGTGCTCGGGCCGGCGCTCGGCGGCTGCCGCATGCGCTTATACGTTTCTGAAGGCGAAGCACTTGAAGATGTGATGAGACTCGCTGAAGGAATGACATACAAGAACGCTATCGCTGGATTGGATCTTGGCGGTGGTAAAGCGTGCATCATTGCCGACCACCGTATGACCAAGGGGCGTGAGCAACTTTTCCAGCAATTCGGTCACTGTCTAAACGCGCTTTCGGGACGGTACATCAGCGCTGAAGACATGGGCACTAACGTCTCCGATGTCATGGCCATGCGCACTGTGTCAAAGCACGTATCGGGAATCGATCCGAAAGAGGGCGGCGGCGGCGATCCTTCTCCCTGGACTGCTCGCGGAGTGTTTCACGGCATTCACGCCGCATGTGAGATGCGTTACGGCTCGCGCGATCTGACGGGTAAGCGAATCGCGCTTCAAGGGGTCGGACACGTAGGTATGC
>CAYTAW010000298.1:0-3925 GCA_964435675.1 uncultured Bdellovibrionales bacterium | reverse complement strand
ATGCATTTGCTGGAGCTATTGGCAGAAGCGGGCGCGAAAGTAATAGTCACTGACACCATGTCGTCGGCGATTGAAGCGGCGAAAACTCGCTTTGGTGTTGAAGTGGTGGAACCGAACGACATCTACGATGTCGCCGCAGATATTTATTCACCGTGTGCAATTGGTCAGACAGTTCGGCCCGAGACAATTAGCCGTCTTTCGTGCCAAATTATCGCCGGCGCAGCAAACAATCAGCTCACGGATAATTCGACCTACGCGCTGATCGAAAACAAAGGAATCCTCTACTGTCCCGACTTCGTAATTAACGCTGGCGGCGTAATCAACGTCGGTGCTGAATATGTGCCGGGTGGTTGGCAAGAATCATGGGTACAGAAGAAAGTAGATGCCATCTATGGCAATACCAAGCGTGTCCTCGAAGAATCCAAGAAGCGCCAGAAATTTACCGAAGTGGTCGCGCTCGAGATTGCCCGCGAAATTGTTGAATCGCGTCGTAAGGCGAGCTAGGTACTTAGTTAAGAATTTGTCCCAACGCGCGCCTCACCGGAGTGGAGACGGTCTCTTACCCGACCAGGTCAGAGGCCGATTTCTTTACGCACTATCAAATGCAAAAACTAACCCTTTCCACGCTGCCCCGCTGGGTTCCAATCAAACTTTTCGATTTCGGCTAAACATTGTATGATTATGTGAGTACCGTTTTGGCGTGGTTTTAACAGGCTTTCCGCTCAATTTCCGCCAAGACCATTTTCCAGTTGAGTTCGATTCCCGTGGCGATTCAAGATCGAGTGATTCGTGAAAAAGTCGACTTTCGGCTGGTGTCGAAGTTCGAGCCGTGCGGCGATCAGCCTAAGGCGATTGCAGCGATGGTGCGTGGACTCGAGGAGAAGGCGCCGTTTCAAACGTTGCGTGGAATAACAGGATCGGGAAAGACGTTTGCGATCGCTCATGTTATCTCCAAGGTAAATCGACCAACGCTGGTAATCGCCCCGAATAAGACGCTCGCTGCCCAGCTCTACAGCGAATTTAAGGAATTTTTCCCCGAGAACCGCGTCAAATATTTCGTCAGCTATTACGATTATTATCAGCCCGAAGCGTACGTTCCTTCGACAGACACATACATTGAAAAAGACGCATCGATTAACGACGAGATCGACAAGATGCGCCACAGCGCCACCAAAGCGCTACTCGAATCGACGGATTGCATTATCGTCGCCAGCGTAAGCTGCATATACGGTCTCGGCGCTCCTGAAGATTATTTCAATATGATGCTCTTCGTTGAAAAAGGGCAGTCGATTGCGCGCGAGGAAATTATCCACAAGCTAGTCGTTATGCAGTATTCGCGAACCGATACGGAATTCATGCGCGGGACCTTTCGCGTTCGCGGCGAAACGATCGATATTTTCCCTTCCGATGAGGACGAGCGCGCTATTCGGCTCCTTTTCTTCGGCGACGAGATTGAAGAGATTCGTGAAATCGATTCGATAACCGGCATGACATTGCGCCGCCTCGAGCGAGCCGCAATGTATCCGGTGAGTCACTTCGTGACCGGCCAGGATCGCGTCAAGCGCGCTTTAAGCGATATCCGTGCTGAGCTTTTTGAACAGCTCGGTGTGCTTCAGCGGGCAGGAAAAGCACTCGAAGCGCAGCGGCTGCAGCAGCGCACGTTGTATGATCTCGAAATGCTCAAAGAAGTCGGTTTTTGCTCGGGAATTGAGAATTACAGCCGCCATATGGCGGGACGGAAGGCGGGCGAGCCGCCGGCGACGTTGATCGACTATTTCCCAGATGATTTTTTGCTAGTAATTGACGAGAGTCACGTAACGGTTTCTCAGATCGGCGGCATGTCGCGCGGTGACCGAGCGCGAAAACAGAATTTGGTCGATTTCGGATTTCGCTTACCATCGGCGTTGGATAATCGCCCCCTTAATTTTGAGGAATTTTGGTCGCGGCCGTCGCAGACGATCTTTGTGTCGGCTACGCCCGGCGATTGGGAGCTGGAAAAAAGTGGCTCTTATATTGTCGAGCAGATTAATCGTCCAACCGGATTGCTCGATCCCGCGGTCACTGTAAAACCGGCAACCCATCAGGTGGACGACCTGATTGAAGAGATAAAAACTACTGTCGCTGAGGGCGATCGCGTCCTTGCGATAACACTTACAAAAAAAATGGCCGAAGATCTGAGTGAGTATCTGCGAGAAATCGGAATTCGCTGTCGCTATCTTCACTCCGACATTAACGCGATTGAGCGCGTTGAGATTCTGCGCGGTTTGCGAAAGGGGGATTTCGACGTTTTGATTGGCATTAATTTGCTTCGTGAGGGCCTCGATTTGGTTGAGGTGGCGTTAGTAGCGATTCTTGACGCAGATAAAGAGGGATTTCTCCGTTCTACACGTTCTCTTATTCAAACGATGGGGCGCGCAGCGCGAAACATCAAAGGTCGGGTAATTTTATACGCCGATCAGATGACTCGATCGATGTCGGAGGCGATTTCTGAAACCGAAAGGCGGCGGGCAATACAGGAAAAGTATAATAAGGAGCATGGCATCATTCCGCGTTCCGCGCGCAGCGAACTGCGCGAATCTCTGCTTGGTGACGGTGCGCAATCGCTGGAAATATTGGATGATTTACAGGTGCCAATTGATATTCCGAAAGATCCAAAGGAGCAGCAAAAACTAATAGAGGGATGGAAGCGTGAAATGTTTGACGCAGCTGCGCAGCGAAACTTCGAGCGCGCCGCCGCGCTTCGCGACCGTATTAACAAGCTCTCCGAAGCGCTCTTGAAAGTTTAAAATGGACGAAGAGAAAACTATCGGTAGTGCGCACCCCCTCGAGGGGAAGGTTGGGCAATTTCCCCAAATGCCGGGTGTATACGTAATGCGCGCACAATCAAACGAGGTGATTTATGTCGGAAAAGCCATAAATCTCCGCGCTCGCGTACGCAGTTATTTGCGCGGTGGTGATGGCCGGGCGCAGATCGCTTTTTTGATGCGAAAACTGCACGACATCGAGGTGATCGTAACGCAAAACGAGAATCAGGCGTTCATTCTCGAGCGCGATCTAATCATGCGCTACAAGCCGCGCTACAACATTCGCCTCAAGGATGACCGCGCATATCTCAGTATTAGGGTCGATCTGGATGCCGATTGGCCGCGTCTTGAGGTGGTGCGAAAGATTGAAGACGATGGTGCGCGTTATTTTGGCCCCTACAGTTCGAGCTTTGAGTTGCGCAATCTGCTCGAGGTAATCAAGCGCGCCATACCGCTGCGCACCTGCAGCAATACGGTCTTTTATAACCGCGCCCGGCCCTGTCTCGAATATCAGATTAAGCGGTGCGCCGGGCCGTGCTGCCTTCCTGTCGATCGCGATGAATATGCCGGCTGGATCAAGCAGGCAATTTCCGTTCTCGAGGGAAAAGGAGACGCGCTGAAACGGCAGCTGATCATTGATATGAATCGCGCCTCGGAGGAGTTGCGATTCGAAGACGCGGCGGCAATTCGTGATCGGCTCGAAGCGCTTGAATCCGCAAAACAATCAGCGCCTCTTATTACTCCGGGCGCCGAGAGTCGTGATGTATTCGCGTTGTTCCGAGAACAGCAGCTTGCCTGTGTTGCCGTGCTAATCGTTCGCGGCGGCCGTATCGTCGACAGCGTTAATTTTTCCTTTCAAGAGGTCCAGGTGACCGATGAAGAGTTGATAGAAGCGGTGATATCTCAATACTACGAGCAGGGTCGTGAAATACCAGATGAGCTCATCGTTCCGATTGAATTGGGGAATGCGGAGATGCTCCGTTCGGTGCTGAAGGATCAGCGCGGCCGCTCGCTTAATATTGTCACACCCCAGCGTGGAATTCGCTATCGATTTTTGGGCTTGGCAGAACTGAACGCGCGGCAGCATTTTATCGCCACCTACGACGCTGAAAAGCGATATA
>CAYTAW010000297.1:2078-4641 GCA_964435675.1 uncultured Bdellovibrionales bacterium | reverse complement strand
CAAAAGGTCTTTTACTGAAGGATGCGCTGCAGATGACGTCTAAAGAGAGCGGCTACGATAACTTCGCTGTTCACGTTTACCGTGAAAAAGGGGCGGGAAAGAGGGTAAAAAGCCCTCTCTCGTCTCGCGGGTAACGAAAAACCTCTAGTAAGAAAAGAAAGTGGCTGTCAGAATTGGAGCGGCCACTGAGGATACTATCTCTGCGTACTTGTTCGAAATGAATCTGCTGAAGTTCTCCTTCATGTCTGGGTTACTTATAACGGCCGTCGCTGGTTGCGGAGGGTCGAGCGCCTGTACTGTTAATAGCGATTGTCAGCCGGGATTATTCTGCGTCTTCGCAAGCGATGAGGTAACGGGGGACTCGCGCGATGGCGGAGAGGGGGTTTGCGTTGCCCCGCCGCATCAATCGCCGACGCCAACGCCGTAGCGAATAATTCACAGGGGGTTCCTATGACGAATCGACTCAAATTGTCTCATAACTTTACGCTTATTTTTCTCTATCTTTGCTTTTCCACTGCCCAGGTGCACGCACAGCAGAGATTTCCAACACCAAAGGACGCCGTTCTCGCGCTGGCGCGGGCGGCGGATAGCGAAGATCCAGCCTCATTTACCCCCATTCTTGGCGCACATTTTACCCGCGAAGTAAGTTCCGGCGATCCGCAGGCCGATAGGATCGGAGTGCAGCGGCTCGGGACTCTCATGCGTCAGGGATATACATTGACCGTTGAAAACCCGGTCACCATTATCATCAAGGTCGGAGCCGATGGATGGCCGTTCCCAATTCCGATTGCAATGACAAAAGCGAAAGATTGGGTATTCAATGTTGAGGCTGGAAAAGAAACGCTTCTAAAGCGCCGCATTGAAAAGAACGAGGAACGCGCCATCAAGATTGCCGACGCATACGCAACAGCGCAAAAGAAGTACCGTAGTATGAGCGGTAACACGACCTACGCGTCTCGATTGCTAAGCACAACGGGAAGGAAAGATGGGTTATATTGGGAGACTGGGCCCGATGGGATCGTAAGTCCACTGGAGGCTTTGGTCGATCGAGTCCAGAACCTGGGGTATCGAAAACAAGGCAGCGAGACGCCGGTGCTCGCGGGCTATCATTTCCGCGTTTTGACTGCCCAAGGCGAATATGCGCCGGGAAAAAGCCGGTCGTATCTGGACTCACAAGGCAATATGACGAAAGGGTTTGGGCTTTTTGCCTATCCAACGCGTTACGGGGTAAGTGGCATAATGAGTTTTATTGTCGGTACTGATGGCGCTGTGTATCAGAGAGATCTGGGCGAAGGAACTGATGAGATTGCCGCGAAAGTTACGCAGTACGATCCCGATCCGTCTTGGAACCTAATCGGCGGAAAGATCCCAGTGACTGCTAAAAAGGTGCGTTATATCGAAACAGGGGATGGGGCGTATCCATTTTATTCGGACTATCGACCATAGTTTTGTTATCAATTCCGAAGTATATTCTCAACCAAATGAAGGCTGTTACGGCCATCATGACTCGAATATAGTGTGCTGCACGGCGCGCTTCATTGCCGCGGAAGTGCCGACAAATCCCTGTGGCCGTGATTAGGTGCATCCACTTGTTTAGAAAGTATCTTACCCCAGTTCTGCTGATTGTATTCGGCATCTGTATACCGCTTCTGCTTTCTGAATCCGTGCTCCGAGTAAAGCATTTCATCGGGAAGAGTATTCCGTTTCTGGTTAATCCAAGCGTTCGCTGGGATAGCTCGTTGGGTTGGCTGGGAACGGAGCATATTTTGGGAGCCGCATCTACAGACCCGATTCTAGTATTAGGCGACTCATTTACCGAAGGGCTATCGGTCCCCAGCGATCGCATGTGGTTCGCCTCTCTCAGAAGCACCTTTCCGGCAACGCAGGTTATCGCGTATGGCGGCTTGGGATATGGTACGCTGCAAGAGCTGATGATGCTGCGCAGCTATTTAGGTAAGGGGATTAATCCCTCGCTCATCGTCCTACAGCTCTGCAGCAATGACATAATCAATAACTATTTTCCGATAGAAGTCGAAAGTTATTTACAGCGGCCACCGGCGCCTCGGCCGTATCTTGAAGGGAGCGTTGTTACTATTCGATTTCCTCGGAAGTTTGGCTGGATAATAGCGCCGATAATTTCTGTTTCGCGTCTGGGCTATCGATTTAATAATATGTGGGACAAAAAGGTTTCGGAGTGGGCGGCGGAGAGAAAGATTGAGTCGGTAGAGTTTCGCATTCAAAAGAGTGGTTTTTCCGATCCGCTATTTCGAAATGCCGTAGGAGTTACCGACGAGTTGCTCGGTAAGATTAAAGAAGTCGCGGGCAAGACTAAACTCGTATTGATGCTGATTGACGATATTGAACCCTATACTGCTGCGCTCAGAGGAATTGCCCGGAAGTATGAGTTGCCGATTATTATTCCTCCGCGCATAAACCCCATCCCCGCAGATGGACGGCTCGCGGACGGCACTCACTTAAATGAGGATGGAAATAAGATAATTGGGGAGACTTTTGTTGCGTCGGTATATCGCAAAGGTTTATTGGCCGATTAAGAATATTATTT
>CAYTAW010000297.1:0-2068 GCA_964435675.1 uncultured Bdellovibrionales bacterium | reverse complement strand
CTCCCCATATTTTTGGATCGATTAGTTCCGACGCCGTATAGCGTGGCACTTCGAAATATTCCCACGCAGAAACGGGATCTGGGGACATTGGTGAGAGTTTTCTTTTATAGCGAAAGGAATCCACCGACTCGTTCGATACGGGATCTCGGCTGCTTATTTCTATTATCTCACCCTCTTCCAGGCTGTTCGGTCCGATCTTTGAGCCGAAGTTTTTGACGATCTGCAATGGCGTCCACCCTTCGATGCGTGCAAGAAAACCTTTTATGAGTTCTCCCGTGGTTACGACGATCAAATTCTCCGAATTTGCAAAACGCTCTCGAATTCGTCTCTGCAATCGTTGCGGGCCGAGTGACATAAATTCTGAGATCGCTTGATCGGTTAGCTGCTTCTTATCGTAAAGCGCTCTATGTCTGATTTCGGGCTCCTCTTTTAGCCCCCGGGGGCGTGCGTTGAGATACTCTTCGGCAAACCATCGCAAGTTCTCCCCGAATGAAATGGTCAAATCGTGCGCGGTTTCTCTAAAGCGCGTTGCGGTTCCCGTTAAACAGGCGGTATCACCCGGGAGCCCAAGTTCTTTTAACAATTTTCCGATGGCGTCGGCTTGTGCGTGTCCTCGCGGTGTGACGCCCCAGGTTAGACTTTCAAGGGTCGAGGCAAACTCGTCCCTCGGGGCGTCTTTGGGCTCGTCCATTTCAGCGTGTCTAACCAGGAAGACTCGTCCTAACATCAGGGCCTCCAATACTTAGTTAGAAAATAACACTCGAGCTAAGATTATGGTATTTTTTTTAATATCTGTACGAGGGGACGCAGCGGTTGAGTCTGAATGAATACCGGTAATACTTCAAGATGTTGGATCTGCTCAGAAAATTCGGCCATCATGCGCTCGGAGACGGTCACGATTTCTCCGCTTGATTCCGCTTCAACCGTTACTTCATAGTCCCAGCTACCAATGCATGCGGTCAGCGAGACGATATTGGAATTGGTTTCGCAGAAACGTAAAAACTTTTTCTCGATCTGTTCGCGAAATCCTTTGAGCAGCACAAGAAAGCGGAACGTCTGAAAGCCCAGACGGCGCGCGCTAATGAAGTATATCTCGCGCAGTAAGATATCGCTGCGCTTCAGGCGCTCAATCTTTAACGCTAAGCTTGTGCGAGGAGTTCCGACGCGCGCTGCGATTTCAGCGATAGAAAGCGCCGGTGATTCCAGCAATTGAACGAGTGCTTGCCGATCCTCCGATGAAATGTCTGACGATTCGCCCGCCCTCATGTAAATGTATTCACGCGCTGAGTTCGTTTTAGGCGAGAGGTAGGACTTTTGAAAAAGCGCGAACAAAGAGACTTGGGCGATTCGTTTGAGCAAAATAGCTATGCCGGACTCTTTTGAGAGCTTCTCAAAAAATGAGGAAACTTCGCTTTGCGTGCGCACGCAAAGCGTGAAGCCATACTGCGTATTGCCGCCCAGGTGACCGTACCAGATAACCTGTGATGAATTTTCCAAGAAGCGAATAAAGCGGTTGCGCTGTTCTTGTGCACTGAAGCCAATAGCCAAGTAAACTTGATACTGAAGAAGACCGAGGCGAAAGGCATTAAATAGTATTCCCGGTCGAATTATTTCGGCTTCGCGAAGGCGCGCAAGTTCATAGCGCACGACGTGGGCTTTACGCTTCACGCGTCTAGCGAGGGCGGCAACGTCGAGGTGCCGATTGAGGTGTATCTCCGCGAGCAGCCGGCGTTGACGGGGTGTAATACTTATATCTGACATAATATATATAACTAATATGTCATATTTAACAAAAAGTAGCTAATTAAATAGCAAAATAGCTATCTCTCATTTATTACCGTTCGCCTCGAAAAGGCGACTTAATGGGAGATAGATAGTATGGAAGTAGCAATTCAATCCACCGCCGTCCTGCCGGCGTTCTCACGCCCCGAAGCTCGTCTCGATAAGTCGCTCTTACAGAGCGCCGATCTCGTTGCTGTCATTGAAGGACATAATGAGCATACGGTCGACGGTAAGGAATCGATTCGGCGGTTCGATGGAATGACGCCCTATGCCGTGCATCCGATTT
>CAYTAW010000296.1:0-4669 GCA_964435675.1 uncultured Bdellovibrionales bacterium | reverse complement strand
TCCCTCTATTAAATTGCGGTGCGCTCGTGAATGCGCGGTATCGAAAATAAAGAGCAACCTCTTCGCACGTATTTTACGCCGGCGCGGCGTTCTCATCACCTTATTTTCAGTTGAAGGCGCTGAATGAGGCAATGCGGGCTCGTGAGCACCGCTTGGTATGACGGTAGCACGAGGTCATCTTTAGTGCTTTTGAGGATGCTGTCGATTGAAGCGCGCCGTATAGCGAGTAATAAAAAAGTCATATCGATGCAAATTATTGCCGGCGTTCCATTCGCTTGTTTTGAATTAAACACAAGCGTGTGCCGAATTCAAAAAGTAATCTGCCTATTTCCGATTATTCAATAGCGCGGCGGTTAGGACGTTAATGCACTCTTCGAATTCGCGTGCGATCCGCGACCGTGTAGTCGAGAGTTTGTAAGATGCTTCGCGGGAATGGTGCCCGATGGTTTCGTCCGAACGCAATCCAAGAGAGCGCCCGATGCCGCTCACTGCCGCGATACTATATGGGATCTCTCGCATAGACGAGTCTTCCGGCGCGCTATAGTGGCCGATTCTTGCGGCGGCTTGATTAAGGCGCACGAGTTTGTCCGTGTGCGCGTCCCGAACGGCGGCCGCTTGTCCGGTGCTGGCCGCTAGTTGGCTTCTCAGTTCGTTGTAGTAGGCAATTGGCCTTTTATTTTCTCGTAAAACTTCCTTGGCGTAGATGAGCAACTGCCGGGGATCGATAGCTCCAAAATCAAGCGCTAGCCGACCGTCTTCGAAATCGAGGCGAATCGATACTTCGCCAAGAGACTTTGGGGTGGTAAAGCCCATCCGGGCGTTGCCGTGCGCGTCAGCCCGACTCCGAAGAACAAATTGTGATCCATCTTGAAATTCGGCTATTCCCCCGCTCTGAAAGGTGGATGGTCTCACGGTTCTTTGATTGCTGGCGAGATTGCCGAGTATCGAATCGAGAGATTCAAATGACCTTCGATACCAACTAAATAACATCTTCATGTCATTCGCGGTGACCAGCAGCGGAACTGGTAAGATGCGGTCCATGATCGCGCGGTGCTTCTCGCCGCGATCCGTTAAATCAATTCCCTCATAGGCGGTTATGCGGCTAAAGATTTCTTTCATGGCGCACAAATCTCGCCAATCAGTATAGAATTGCCGCGCTTCTTCTTGTTTGCCTGGAATATGGAAGCGCGGAGTATACCAACAGCCGCCAGCGTCGTAGCCAATCGACAGCGGTGTCATACCTGCGGCGGTCGTAAAAATAGACGCCTCTATTATGGGAAGAATGAGATCGCTCTTCCACGCTTCGATAATCGCCAGCGATGAAGGCGTCGACATTTGCGGACTGCAGGTAAGCAGTTTATTCGCTGCCGCGTCGACGAACGTAATCGCATCGCCCGCAAGCTCGAGCGCAGCTTTATGCTGCTCAGCAGACTGGATCGCATGCGCGCCCGCTCGGCTCCGTGCGGCAGCAGGAATCAGTATTTCGGAAAGAAATACGGCCGTCATCCCCGCACTGAATGGGCAGTATTCGCTGATCCGATTTACGAGCGCGAGCTGCTTTGAGCTGAATGTCTCGACACGCGCCTCGAGGGATTCGGTGCGCGGCGCGATATACGGAGTATTCCCAGCAGCGAACGAGGTGAATCGCTCGGTAATAAAAAATTGCCGACTTAACCGCTGCATGACTAACTCCCGCACGCGCTCTTCGGGCAGGCGAAGTTGTAGATCTCGCTCCAGCCAGGCATCCGATTGGAGTATCTCCTGAGCTCTTACATGCAGCTCGTCGCGCCGCGACGTTTTCACGTGTGGCAAATCGTTTAATGCGTCGCACAGCTGAAGGCTCTGAAGCGCCCGTTCGCTAACTGCTGCCAGCGTGGAAGTTTGTGAGGCGGATAAGGTGTCGAGCGAGGGGAGGGGATCGAGAGCGGCCTTGTGGTACTGCATGGGAGCATTCAGTACTATAACCGATCCCTAAAGTCTAATGTTTTATTGACCTCTAGCGCCGATCATCGCGCTTCCCCAATTGTGACAAGATTTACATATTGAAGCCCCAATATATTAAAAATCACAATAAATAGGTTTACAAATGGTAATTTATTCATGGATTAGGAAGCCTCGAAGAATCGTTGATAGTAAATAGAATGCGAGATGTAAATAATACCAATCACACTTTCCATTCAGTCACCCGCCTATCGATTTTCAACCTTTTCGTTTGGCTGACGTGCTTTCTGGGCACGGGTGACCTTGCGGCGCAGAGCGACGCCCCATCAGAACCGACAGAGATATTTATTTTTGCGCCCAATCGCTCTGACAATGAAGCTCCCTTTACTTTTAAGAATATCAGCGTTGATTCTTATGAAGATCGCCAATACGGGCAAGAGCCGTCCTACATACTGAGCAGCACGCCCGCGATAACCTCCTATTCCGACTCGGGCAGCAATCAGGGCTATTCCTATTTCCGTCTGCGCGGAATCGATCAAACGCGTATCAACATGACGCTCGACGGCGTTCCCCTAAACGAGCCGGAGGACCAGGGCGTTTATTTTTCGAATTATCCCGATTTTTTCAGCTCGATAGACGGCTTCCAGCTCGTGCGCGGAGTGGGAAGTTCGCAAAATGGCAGCGCGAGCTACGCCGGGAGTATCCGATTCCAATCGCATAACCTTAATCAGCCGCGATACACCCTTCTCGGTGCTGGCGCGGGCGCATTCGGAGCGTACCGTGCTTTTGCCGAATACAATTCCGGCATCTCAGACCATACAGGAGTCTATCTTCGCGCAGCGGATATTCACTCTGATGGATATAAGAATCATTCGGGAAATACATCGCAAAGTCTGTTTTTTAAGGCTGGAGATTACCAGGGTGCGGATGACTGGGTTTTCTCGGGGTTCTCGGGAAGGCAAGCCAACGACCTCGCCTGGATCGGGGTTACGCGCGACCAGATCTCCATAAACCGCCGCGCGAACGCGAATACTCCGGAAGAGAACGACCAATTTAATCAATCACTTCTGCAGCTTCAAAATGTGCATCGCTTTGATGCCCGTCACACGTTGAGCTCGAGTGTTTATTATAATCATCTGGTCGGCGATTACGATTTCGATCTGATGAATTTTCTCGCTCTTCCATCGGACGGCACGCTGTATAACTATCACTTCGAATCCGATTTTTTCGGGGCATTTACTAATTACAAAATTGACTTGGACGGTACGCGTATAACTGCAGCGCTCCATGCAAACACGTACGATCGACAACATCGCGGCAGTGAGCGTACTGCCGGATATTTGTACACTAATACGGGACGCAAAAATGAGGTAAATGCGTTCGCTCAGGTGGAGCAGGATGTCGGACGATTTATCTTGCTTGGTGATCTCCAAACTCGTTACACGCGGTTTGATTACACGGGCAATACGCAGCTCGAAAGATTGGATTGGTCATTCGTGAACCCCAAGATTGGCGCGACCTATCTGCTCTCGAATACTGAAAATATTTATTACAGCGTTGGTCGCACGGGAAGGGAACCGACGCGAAATGACATCTTTGCGGGTAATGACGATCTGGCGCCCGATGAAAACGGGGCACCAATACTTGGAACTACCTCGGCCGAGTATGTAACCGATCACGAATTGGGTATTCGGGCCAAAGGAAATACCTGGAACGCGCAAGCGAATGCCTACTATATGGATTTCGACGATGAAATTGTTCTTAGAGGACAGTTGGGGCCGAATGGTCTACCGTTAACGCAGAGCGTCGATCAAAGCTATCGAAGAGGAGTCGAACTCGATGGCACCTGGCATATATCAGATGCTGTCACCAGCACGACTAATATCGCGATCAATCGCAGTCGGGTGTCAGCTCAGGGCGAGCACTTTTCGCCGGTGCTGACGCCGCAGTTTCTTTTGAATCAAGGAATACGCTACTCAGTTGGTAATCTATCGCTCGGCGGTCAGCTCCATCTTCAAGCGCCTTCGTATATCGATTTTGCGAACACCACCAAGTTAAACGACTACTACGTTATCGATTTGAACACTCAGTACACGATTGATGATGTGCACTTCGGTGTTCAGCTCAACAATCTGCTCAACCGAAAGTACTTCACAAATGGATATATCGACGGGGCGGGGGCAGAGCGCTACTTCGTCCAAGCACCGGCTAATGTGTATCTGACGGTAACATGGAATTTGTAATTCAATTGTTCAGCATCAAGAGTGTTTGTTGGGAATGCGCCGGATATCCGCTGAGTTACATTGAGGCTATTGGCATACTAACCGGCGTACTTTCGGTTTCTCTCGCTGCGGGAAGAAGCCGCTATACCTGGGCAATCGGACTTATTAATGAAGCCGCTTTCTTCGTCATTTTTCACCAAGTGCAACTCTATTCGGACATGATTCTTCAAGTATTCTTCGCCCTTCTGACTCTGTATGGCTGGGTCTCCTGGCGCGGGGAATCGGATCATTTTGTCGCTCCCGCAATTATTCCTAATTCGCAGCGGCTCTTGTGGATGATGGCCCTCGCGTGGCTGACGGTGTCTTTCGGCGTGACTTTTTCCCACATTCATCTATTTCTTCCGCGGCTATTTCCGTTGCCCGCGGCTTTTCCCTTTCAAGATG
This sequence comes from uncultured Bdellovibrionales bacterium, assembly GCA_964435675.1. Taxonomy (GTDB): domain Bacteria; phylum Bdellovibrionota_C; class UBA2361; order UBA2361; family CAYTAW01; genus CAYTAW01. Next base: position 62 of record CAYTAW010000296.1, on the reverse strand, counting down.
CGTTTACGGCCGCGGCGAGTATAATTGCGCTAATCTTTTTGGCGAGACGCGCGCTCGAAAGT
>CAYTAW010000295.1:0-4674 GCA_964435675.1 uncultured Bdellovibrionales bacterium | reverse complement strand
GCATACACCCTTCGAATGGCCTGAGATTTTCAATCGAATCCGATTCCACCTCCTCATGACCACCGAATTTCTCCGCCGCGGCAACAGCCGAGACAAAGCATTCGTACTCCTCTCGACTGAGAGGAATATTGAGGTAATCATCCCCACCCCCCTTATCATACCGAGATTGACGAAACAGCACCGTGCGGTCGAGCGAGTCACCGAGAACAATCGGACTAATCGCGTCAAAAAACGAGAGCCTGCCCAATCCAAGCATCGTTTCGATATCCGATGCGAGCGCCTTACTGGTTAGCGGGCCGGTCGCTACGATTACTGGTTGTTCAGCGCTCGCATCGCGCGGAACTGAAACAATCTCGCATTCAACAAGGGAAATATTGGGGTGCTCGCGCAACTTTTGATCTATATACGCGCTAAAGCGTTCGCGATCGACCGCAAGTGCGCCCCCCGCGGGCACCGCATGGACATCAGCGGCCTCCATAATCAGTGAACGCGCGAGGCGCAATTCTGCTTTAAGCAGTCCAACCGCATTCGATAGGTCAGCACCGCGAAATGAATTTGAGCACACTAATTCCGCGCATTGCCCGGTTTTATGAGCTTTCGTCATCACGCTTGGGCGCATTTCGCACAGCTCGACCAAGATACCGCGCTCGGCAAGCTGCCACGCCGCCTCACTCCCAGCCAATCCTGCGCCAATTATTCTAACTCGCCGTGTCATCCGCCGAACCGTACTTTACCCAATCAAGATACAAACCGTGCGCGGGCGCTGTTACGCCAGCTGACGTTCGATCAGCGCGCTCGATAATTTCAGAAATCGTTAGGTCTTTCAAACGTCCGCTGGCAAGATCGATTAGTGTGCCGACTATATTTCGCACCATCTGTTTTAAAAATCCCTTTCCTACAACTCTATAGCGAATGAGATCCCCCTCAAAACTAATCTCGCTTTCGAAAATAGTCCTGCGAGAAGTCTTCGCTTCGCATCCCGAGGCGCGAAAACTCGAGAAATCGTGTTCTCCAATTATCTCCTGCGCATCACGCTGCAACCGTTGGCGATCGACGCTCCAGGGAACATACCAGAGGCGCCCGTAGTCGAGCACGGGGGCAACATCTCGATTCATGATTAGATAAGAATACTGCTTGCAGAGCGCGTGGCGGCACGGGTCGAAATCGTCAGCCACGAGTTCAGCCGACAAAACAGAAAGTTCATGCGGAAGCAGAGCGCTGATTGATCGGCGGAATCGGGTTAAATCGGGCATCTTATCAAGACGCACGCACACTACTTGGCCGCGCGCGTGCACTCCCGCGTCGGTCCTACCGGACGCTTCGAGTGCGGGGACCGGGCCGTGCGCGACAATCTCAACTACGCGTTGCAGCTCCGATTGAATTGTCCGCAGTCCAGGCTGCGTCTGCCAGCCGTGAAAGCCTGCCCCATTATATTCAACGATTAGTTTAATTTTAGGCATAGAGTTTTCGCGCGGCAGCCTAGCGCGGCATCATGGCGCGATTCCGACGCCTACTGCACTTGCCGCTTCATCAGCAGTTCCATGATTTGAACCGCATTCAGCGCCGCTCCTTTACGTATATTATCGGCAACCACCCAAAAGTTGAGTCCGTGTTCGACCGATTCATCGCGGCGCAGGCGGCCGACAAATATTTCGTCAGAACCTGCCACGCCAAGCTGCATCGGATACTCCCCATCTGGTGAAACGACAATTCCTGCTCTGGTGAACTGCTCAATCAGCTCTTCCATCGAGAATGCGCGCTCCGTTTCGACATTCACGCTCTCGGCGTGAGAATGGAAAACCGGGACACGTACGGCGGTAGCTGTTATGCGCAAGTTTGGGAGACCTAGGATCTTTCGGCTTTCATTGATAATCTTAAATTCTTCCTTCGTGTATCCATCATCACGAAGTACGTCAATTTGCGGAATGCAGTTGAAAGCAATCTGATGCTGAAAAGCCTCACTGACGACCTCTTTCTGATTAAAAATCGAGAGCGTCTGGGACCAGAGCTCATCGAGCGCCGCTTTACCGGCTCCCGCAACCGATTGGTACGTGGAAACCACGACACGCTTTAATCCGGCAACATGATTAATCGCCTTAAGCACGGGCACGAGTTGAATCGTTGAGCAGTTCGGATTTGCGATAATTTTATTCTCACCAATTGCCGCGGCATTCACTTCGGGAACTACAAGCGGAATGCCTTCCTGCATACGGAAGTGGCTTGAATTATCGATTGATATAGCGCCGGCCGCCGCTGCGCACGGAACGAACTGCGCCGACAGATCCGCCCCAGTTGCAAAGAGAGCATAATCGACCCCTTCAAATGATGATTCAGTCAACTCTTCAACCGCCGCTTCGGTGTTGCCGACGCGAAATATCTCGCCGACTGAACCTTTCGAGGCAAGGAGACGGACCTCCTTGAACGGTATTTTCCGCTGCTCGATACAGGCTATCATTTCGCCGCCTACTAATCCGGTGGCACCCGCTATTGCTATGGTTGGGTTGCTTGACACGTTGTACTCCTCAATTAGAAAGATTCGGTCGCCCCTTGCTCGGAGAGTTGTCGGGCGCGCTCTAATTTGCGCTTCAACTCATCCCGGTCAAACGGTTTTGTAATAACACCCGCTGCGCCCGCCTTAACAACGCGCTGCAGTGCTTCGGCAGTTGGATCGCTCGACATCAAGAAAACGACTTTCTCTTTGAGCATATCTCTTTCCGCCAGAGTCGACAAAAGTTCACCGCCGTTCTGACCGGATGGAAAGTGAAAATCAAGGAAGATGATCTTAAATTCATCGGGCCTCGACTCGATGCGCTCAAGCGCATCACCGGTCGAAGGAAGAACGGTAATCGATTTGAATCCAAAAACGCCGGTCAAAATGCGGTTGAGCACCATCGCAAACTCGACGCTGTCGTCGACAATTAATATCGGTGTTGATGGATCTAAAATTGAGAGTTCTTGGTTCATTGCGGCCTCGCTTGCCATTGTATTGACCTTTCCAAACCGTGTCCAGCCATGCGACACCCCGCTATTTACGGCCCAAAACGGCCTGTCGCTGATTCCATCTCACCCGGACAGCGCATCAAGCATAGAAAATTCCCCCTATAACTATTGCCACTATAAAGCCAAATGTGACAACGTATTCAGGTAATTATTCAGGCTCTCTTCCGTGTTTCAGGACAATTCAAAAAGGCAATTTCCCGGCGCATCTGTGGCCGAGATGGAGAAGCTGCGCGGCCTGCTTAGCAGCGAGCTGGGGGTGACCTCGCTGCAAATTGTAGAGTCGGTCGCCTACAGCATGGCGATGGTTGTCCGGGTTGCGCTTGGACTCACTGCCGACCAAGCCTCAGTCGGCGTGATATATAACGATTCGCTGGCCGGATGGATTTCGCTGGCCGCCGCACGGCACTTATTCAACGCCGGTTGCAAAACGCAGCTCGTCCGCTGCGAAGATACGCCAACCCCCTCGCCTATTCTCGAGCAGCTTAAACGGCCTCTCTCCTACTTAAAAATGCATGAAGCTACCTTTTCTGTGTTACGCGCTCGACGGGAAGTCAAGCCGTTTCTCGCCTCCTGCCACAATGTCCTCTTTGGCATCTCTCCGGAATCGTCCTTTGCCACCGATGAGCGCTGCCAATCAATCGTGCGCACGCTTAACGAAAACAGCATACCGGTGCACGCCATTGAAGCGCCGCTCGGAGTCGATCTTGATAGCGGCGTTCCAGGCGAGGCGCCATTGTTTGCCTCTTCGACGCTTTCGCTGGGGGTTCCCTATTCCGGCTTAGCAGCTGGGACCGCCCATACGGGCAGGCACTACCTGGCTGATATATCTCTTCCCTATCCCCTTATCAGCGAGACCTTAGGCTGCCAATTTCCGGCACTTTTTTCGGAACAACCGGTGATCCAGATTTTTCCCGTAACTGAGGAGGAAACTCAGTGACCACTCTTCGTGAAATTGCCGAACTCGTGCGCAGCGGGAAATCCACCGTCCAGTCTCTGGTCAAAAAGAAACTCGATCTCATTCGTGATATGAATCCGGCACTCAACGCGCTCGCGTATGTCGGCGAGGCGGATGCCCTTGCGCGCGCCGCGAAACTGGATCAGGAGCTGCAAAGAGAAAGACAGTTTGGCAGATTGGCCGGTAGCACCTTTTCAACCCGACTTTCAATCGATGTCGCCGGCATGCCCAACAGCAGCGGCTCGCTCTACGAAGAACCAAAAATTGCGCAAAATAGCGCGTTTCTAATCGAGCGCTTGCTCGACAACGGGGCGATTTGCCTCGGCAAAGGTAATATTGCCGAACGAGGCCGGAGCTATTTCAGCGAAAATCCGCGCTACGGAAGAACCAATCACCCCGCGGACTACTCACGCACGCCGGGAGGTTCAGGCGGCGGAGACGCCGCGGCGATAGCGGCTGGCTTTGTCGACTTCGCTATCGGCGCAGATGCGGGCGGCTCAGTGCGAATTCCGGCTAATTTTTGCGGACTCTATGCGTTGATCGCGACGCACGGCACCTTGAGCGAGGGTGGTCAATCCTATCAATCGCATACCATTACCAGGCTGCTGAAGAGCCCCGGTATTTTGGCGCGTTCGCTCGATGATTTGGAGATTCTGTATTCGCTGCTCGAGAGGTACGATCGGCATGATCCATATAGCGGCGAAAGCTGTTACCTCACT
>CAYTAW010000294.1:4029-4697 GCA_964435675.1 uncultured Bdellovibrionales bacterium | reverse complement strand
GGTCTATATTTTCCCGGTTGCGCCGCTCTCGAGAATCGCTCGTTGGTCGTGTTAAGTCATTTTTCTCGGGAAAGGGCGGGCTCGACGCGTCAATGATCGAGCAAATTGAAGAAACATTGATTTCAAGTGATATCGGCGTCAAAACGTCGATGGCGATTATTGAGAATCTTAAGGGCGACATTGCGCGCGGCGAGCGTATTGATCAAGCGGGGCTGCTTGAGAAGCTTAAGCGCCATTTAGTCAAGGTGCTGGTTAATTCAGACGAAGATTTACGATCGATATCACCTGCAGCTCGGGAAGATGGTCCGTTTGTCGTGGTGCTCGTCGGCGTAAACGGCGCGGGGAAAACGACAACGGTGGCCAAGCTTGCGCACCAGTGGCGGGATCAAGGCAAAAGTGTGATGGTCGCCGCTGCCGATACGTTCCGTGCCGCAGCCGTTGAGCAGTTACGGGAGTGGGCCGATCGCATTCAGGTGCCCGTCATAAGCGGGCCCATGGGCGCTAAGCCGGCAACGGTGGTATATGACGCCATGGTTGCAGCGAAGCGAGAAAAGGTCGACGTGCTGATAATCGATACCGCCGGCCGGCTGCAGAATAAATCCAATTTGATGCAGGAACTCGAAGGTGTTCGTAACGCCATGTCGAAGCACCAACCGAGCGCCCCGCAC
>CAYTAW010000294.1:0-4019 GCA_964435675.1 uncultured Bdellovibrionales bacterium | reverse complement strand
GTGCTCCTCGTCGTTGATGGCTCGAGCGGACAGAATGCAATTTCGCAGGCTCGCGAGTTTGATGCTGCGGTGAAAGTTACGGGTGTCGTCATAACCAAGCTCGATGGTACGCCAAAAGGAGGCACTGTCGTTGCTATCAAATCTGAATTCGGAATCCCGGTGCGATATATCGGCGTTGGCGAGAAGAAGGAAGACCTCCGTGCATTTAATGCGCAGGAGTTTGTTGACGCTTTAGTCGGAGATCCGGCGATCGATGCCGTAAGTTCATCGGGGCGGATGCTCGGCGACTTGCACGCTACTGGGCAGGCAGGCTTGTTGAATTAGCTCGGCTCTCACTAGGAAATAGGATTAAAATTCAGCCGTAACTGCGCCGATGAATTTTTTCGGCTGCCTAAATAGTGCGCATGCTGCAAAAACGCGTGGAATTGATTCGCGTCGATTCCGTCACTCCAGACGCCAAAAGTGACATCCCACGCTGTCTGCCGGGCGGAAACTGCGCAGACAGCCCGAATCACCGGCTCCCGAGCGCTCGTATCATACAGGCCCCAAATAAGTTGTTCGGCGCCGAATAACGGATCTGGCGCATCGAATTCCCACCCCCGTGCCACTAATTCGCGCAACGCAAAAGCGCGGGCGTGACGGACGCTTTGCGCCGACTCTATGCGCTGTGTGACGAGTGTTTGAGAAAGATAAATTGATTCGCGTCCCCATTCGCCGGCAAATCTTCGAAGCAACTGGTGAAGATGGCGCAGTGCGGCGGATGGGGTGCCTTTCAGCACCCGGCGCAGCTTGAGAATCGCCTGTGTTTCTAAGCGGCGAAAATATTTTCTCCCCCGCGCGCTCGGCCAGAGCAGGAAAACGCGGTGATTATCGGAGGAGCGCACTCTTTCGATGTATCCGTGCGCTTCGAAGCTGGTGACAATTTCGCTAATGAGAGAGTTTTTGACGCCGAGGTGTGCGCCGACGATGGTTGCATTTATCGGCTCAGGAGCGAGCATGATTGCTTCGAGAATACACCATTGGGAACGGGTGAGGTCGCTTCCGTAGACTGTGCCGCCGAGGAGCCCGAATACTCGCGCCATTTGCCGATGGCAGGCGCGCAGCTTTGATTCGCCCCTACGAACGCGGATCGTTGTGCATCCGTGGCCGTGCGCAACACGTTCAAAGAAATGCGCCAATTGACGTTGTTCGCCAGCGCGTAACCGACGCGCGGTGGCAGAGAAAATTCCTCCCATCACTTCATCAATGTGAGTCACCATTGCTCTTCCTTCCCGAGAAAGAGACGAAAGCACGCGACGGTTGTCGGCGCGGTCGCTGCGCTGCGAAATTAAGCGGCGCGAACGCAGCCGCTGTACGATGCGCGAGACCTGGCTCTGCGAGATTAGAAGCGAGTCGGCGAGTTCGTTGATTGTCAGCTCACCGGCCGCTTCGAGTTCTACGAGTACGTGTACTTCGGCGATGGCGACACTCAGCTCCGACCCTTTGCGTACGCGCCGATATTTAATCTGCAAAGAGCGCAATGAGCGGTGAATATCCCTAATTATTAACATAATCAGCCTCTCTCCCCATGGTAATAAAATTATATGTAAAACTGGAATGAAAAACTATCATTAAAGTTGTTTTAGCAAATAATAAAATTCTTATACTGGCTCTTGTTTGATAGCGGGGCGCGGTGCCCTGCAGGTGTGGAGGGAGTGGTATGGTAGCGATCGCAGGAGCATCGGCGGATGAGGCAAAAACGTTCAATGGCGCGGAAGTGGAGACCCCGCGTAGCGCGGCGCGGGTGTTATTTAGCCCGATTGTCGATGATTTCTTTCAGGCAGAATTACCGAATTTGCGCAAAATATCGAATGATACGGTGACACAGCTCGTAAATGAGCGTCTCGGCATCATGCCTCCGCAGCGCGTTGAAATTTTGCGCAACGGCGAGGTGATTGCCAATCTTCCCCGCCAGCACTATCTCTTCCCGGGGGTGCTGCGCCTCATGGGTGCCCGCGATAACTTTGGAACACCTCTCAATATCGCGCTTGTCGGTCCGCCGGGGACCGGTAAGACAAGGATGTGCATCAATGCCGCCGAAGCGCTGAGCGAGCAATTTATCCTCCAGCCCTTTAATCCGCAGACGACCAAAAGCGAACTCGTCGGTTACATGGACGCGAATGGAAGGTACGTCGAGAGCCCTTTTTTTAAGGCATTCAAGAACGGCATGCTCTTTATCGCTGACGAGTTCGACGCGGCAAATCCGGCTGTGGCGACGGTGCTTAACGCAGCGGTTTACAACCGTGTGATGACCTTTCCTAATGGTGAGACAGTCACGGCCCATCCGGAGTTCCGCTGTGTCTACTGCATGAATACCTTCGGTACCGGCGGTGATGATCGGTTTACTGGAAGGAACCGCCTCGACATGGCCACGCTTGATCGCATGGTCTTTCTAACCGTGCCGATCGACCCCGGATTGGAGGCAGCGCTGATTGGCATTCCCGATGTTCCTTCGCCGGTTTTAAAATTTGAGGAGGGCAAGCACTTCGAAAGCGAGCGCGAGATACTTAAGCGCGTGGTCAGCATCCGCGGAGCGGTGGAAAAGGAGAATTTAAGATATTCCGTTAGCCCGCGTGCAACCATCCACGCATGCGCGCTCCACCACGCTGGTTTTGACAGGGAGTGGATTGAGAACGCCTGCATCTGGCGCGGCATGCCCGACAGTGAGCGAAGTAAGATCGAAAAACGCGCTGCGTAAGGAGGATACAAATGGCAATAGAGCATCTGATACATTTGTCGATGGAGGAGGCGCTTTCGCGCCTCCAGCCAGGTAGAGAACCAAATGGCAGCTTGAGCAGCGCCGATCACGCTTCATCTAGGGATTGGGACTTGAGTACGGGGTTTAATGCAGCAGTTGAGCTGGCAGAAGGCGGATGGAGAGAAAAGATTCCCGAGGTTGAGCGGTGTCTCTCGATGGTACAACGGCTCGTGCGTGAATCATGGTCTACGCAGCTGGATGTTGCCGGAGAATGCGTCGATATCGGTGCATATCTCGAGGGGGAGCCTGAGTGCATGCTCAACTATGTTGTTCCGGATACGAAGAGCGTGCGGATCATAGCGAGCATATCGGCGCGCTGCAGCGCGGACGCGCCGCGGCTTTTTAATCGCGGCATAGCTATTGCCGCCGCAGTCTATGCGCTCCAATGCTCAGGCGTTCCCGTTTCACTTGCGGTCGGCGAGTGGGTATCGGATGAAAATTCAGGGTCGAACCGCTCGATTCATGAGACATTGGTGGAAGTGAACCCTTTCGGCGACTATATTGACGCCGGGCGTCTCGCGTTCTGGCTGGCCCATCCCGCCGCATTACGGAGATGTTTTTTTCGCTTCCAAGAGCAGCAACCCGAGAATATTCGGCGCTACTATGGTTTTTTGTCCAGCGGGGGATATGGATATCCGCTGGATCCTCCACCCATAGAAAATGATGGAGTCGCCACAGCGTTTATACCATTTCCGGAGACGACCGCTCTCGAAGATTATGAAACACCGCAGGTTGCCTTCCGCACGATCAAGAAGATCCTTGCGAAGCAGGGCATTGAACTCTCGGTGACCGAATGAGAAGTTAGACTGAGCGACCAATCTTCGATTCTAGATATCCGAGCGCATATTGCCAGTAGCGTCCGCCAATCAAACGAGCCAATAAAACGCTTTGTACGAACCACGGCTCGTCGCAACGGTGCCACGAGGTATCCGGGCCTTTAAGTGGGGGCAATCCCTGTGGAAAGTCCTTTATTACTTCCGCTGGCGCCTGATCCTCCTTGCTGGATCGCTTTTTAGCGGTTTTTGCTGGAGGTGCGGCCGGCTCTTGCAGCGAGGATTCTTCGAGTGGGCTACCAGCCACTAAATCGCAGAATTTTTTTGCCGTCCGCGTTATCTTATTCCAGCGGCGTTTAAATACATTTACCGTTTCCTGAACGAACCCGGGGGTAAAATCCAACGGAGTCTCCAGGACGTATTCTGCAATAATCTGAGAGCTGCCAAAT
>CAYTAW010000293.1:0-4699 GCA_964435675.1 uncultured Bdellovibrionales bacterium | reverse complement strand
GGGTACTATCATCTGTTTGGGTGAGAGAATGACGAGACCTTCTAATATATCAAGCTCTCCTTTTTTTCTTATCCTTTGATTACGTGATCCCGGGAGTGAAACTTCACGGGAATCTTCGTCTCTGGAATAGCTGATTTGATACTAACTACGAATTATCTCTCTACGCCAATTTGTGGGATTGGATAAATGCGGATATGCAAATGTCGTCACTGGTAAAGATCTTGAAATACCGAAATAAACCCATTGTGCTAGTGAGTCGGGCGCGCATGATAATACGCACCCGGGATCTGCCGTTCAAGTGAACGGTACTCATCATAGAGTTGGTTCAATTGCGCCTGTTGCTGCTCGGCAATACCCGGCTGAGGAACCGCTAAGCCTGGAGCCGGTAGCGCTTTTGGTGCTCCCGCTGGCGGGGAAGAGCTTACGATCCCCTGTAGCGCATCAATTTGCTCAAGCGTAATTTCGGCGCTTACGCAATCTGCGAGTTCTTCTAATGACGCTCCCGATATTTCATCACATGCCGAAGGTGGCCTTAGTGACTCAGCATTTACGGGGAGCGAGTTTACGTTAATAGCTGTCATTAGTAGTAGAAATAATCTCATTTTCATTGATCCTATAGGTTTCATTATTGGCATGCCCCCTTTACCGAAATTGCATCACGTTGTGGTAAAAAACAGGAATTTAAAGCAGGCGATAGGCTTGTCATGGCTGGCGGACGACCCGATAGACCGATGTCGTCAACATGCACAAACCCTCCCGAATCAGGCCAAACAAGCTCAGTTCCATCGGCTTTCTTAAATATCGTCGAACCTACCGCAGTTTGATGGCACCCTGCACAGGTAGCTGCATTTGCCCGATTGAGCACGATTGAGTCTGTCAGATTGTTAAATCTCTTTTGCGCTGCCGTCGCGATAGCCGTCCTATTTTGCCTCGGTTGAATATAGCGCACTGCAAGCTCGCGAATTTTTCCTACGCCAACTGTGCCTGTTCGATTCGGGGCTTGTAAATTAACATCATCGTCTTCAGAGTGAGACTCAAAGTCGTTGAATTCTCTTAATGAGGGAACTGTAAAATTGAGCGGCGGACAAGCGGGAGTTGAGGCAAGTGTGTCAGGTCCAACTTGTTCGGGGACTGTTAGCGAGTTCATGTATGAAGTTCGGAACTCACCACGAAATTGAGCCTGAAGTTCGGCAAGTGCGGCTGAACCGTTGTCACGATAAAGCTCTACCAATGGGGTGCTCCCAACTTGTTGGCCGACGAACTTATTTACTCCCCCAACCACATGGATCGCTGTTTCGGTCAGCATCCAATCACCGCCGCGGAAGAGATTGAGCCGCACTTGTCCCAGTGGATTGCCGTAGTTTGCGAACCGCACCACTGATGGAAAAGTCACGAATGTACCGGCAGGAAGACTCGCCGAAACGTTTGGAGCTACAGCCCTGAGCTTAATTCCGTTGTAGTAAAAATTTTCAAGATCTTTTTGAAAAGCCTTGCTATTTGTGCCAGCGATAGAAAGATCTTCCCAAAATTTTGCTAATAATCCGCAGGTCGCCTTTCTGCCAGCGAGATCTAAATTTCCATTTGGATTGCGTACACGGCCTTCAAAGATTACTAGTACGCGGCCGGCATCGTTAGGATAGAGCGCATACACAATGCGATATTCTCCGCAATTTGAGTAATCGGCTGGAGCGAGATCGAAACGATTAAACAGCGCAATTGGTTGTAGGCCTGTTAGTTTATTTGTCGTATTTGAAACGCTTGTTGGTGAAGCCGTTGCGGGCAATAGGTTTGCCGCCGTTAAGCGCGCTTCGGGACGACCATCTCTCGTAATAGGTACTGGCCAACTAATTGAGCCACCGACGGTCGAGCTAGCGTTTGTGGAAATCGGCAGTGTCGCGGATAGAGAATTAATAAACGCTTCAATCTGTGCGCGTGTTGGAGCAGTGACTGGCGCTGTGCTCGTCTGCAAAATCTTTCTAATGGTGCGATAGATATCAAAACCTTCAACCCCAGCTGGCCGCAACACGCTCCCCAATGTAATGCTCAGCGAATTTCTTCGATTCGTTTGAGCCTTAATTGTTGTGCAGCTTTGAGAAGCAACGGTTTGCGCTTCGGCTACCTGTGCGCTTGCTTCAGATTGTGATGAAATCCCAAGAAATAAAAAGAAAAGAAGAGCCTTGCTTCGATACAACATGCAAACCCCCACACCAACCTCAATTAGGTAACCCCAAATTACGCCTAACGCAGATCTTATGGTTCTAAATTCGAATAGCGGCGCATAATTTTTAATTCATAATTTTGTTGTTTTTTCTAAACTGCGGAATCGACAAACTTTTATGTTAGGATACTGCCGCCGAAGAAAGCAAAGGTATTCGTTTGGGGCTGAAAAGTTTCGTGTCTATTAGGAAAAATACGTATAATTATTGATGGGATTCTCATCCGATAGTTTACGAAGGCATAGATACTGGTGGTCCATGAGTGCACACAAGTATTAAGATATCTTTTTTCTCGATCGTATTGTTATTTCTAAGAGAAGCGGAACGCTCTCGAATCTAGCGATACTACATCGCTAAACTCGTCAAATGGCGTTGGTCCCAATGCAGAAGCTGTAAGAAGTTATTGCCTCACGCAGGCGAGTTTAGACCGGTCACAGTTGCGGTTATGCTTTAAAGAAACGATCTACCGGGTCTGCGGATCCTACATTACCGAGCCGGTTTGGCTACTTGGATGTGACTAAGGTAGCCTGTGAAAACTGCACGTGCCTCGGCACTCCATGCAGATCCCACACTATTCCAAAACACTCGAGCGCTTTCAGCACATAGTAGGTGATGTCGATTTCCCACCAAAAGAAACCTTGTCGTGTCGAGCGCTGGTAGTAATGATGATTATTGTGCCAGCCCTCGCCAAGCGAAATGAGGGCTAGCCAAAAACTATTTTTGGAATTGTCGCCCGTGTGATAGCGTGCCCTGCCAAAATAATGCATCAGTGAATTAATTGAAAAGGTCGCGTGATACAGGATTACGGTGCTAAGAAAAAATCCAACCCAGAGTGTTGACCATCCCGAGCTAAACATGGCTAAAGGCGAACCACCGTTTATCCATCCCCCCAATGCCATCGTGCAAAGCGCCAGCAGTGTCGGCGGCACAAGATGGTATGTATTGAGCCATCGCAACTCGGGATATTTGGCTAGGTCTTTCACCAATTCGAATCGTGTGGGCTCGTACTCTGGCACCAGTATCCATCCGAGATGCGAGAACCAAAAGCCAAACTGCTTCATGGAGTGCGGGTCTTCTTCGCTATCGCTGTGCTTGTGATGAATGCGGTGATTAGCGCTCCACCACAAAACTCCCTTTTGCGCGCTCGTTTCGGCCAGAAAAGCCAACACGAACTGAAAGAGACGCGAGGTTTTGAAAGTGCGATGGGCGAAATAGCGGTGATACCCGCCCGTAACGAAAAACATTCGCGTGAAATAAAGCGCGGCGCAGATCAGCCAGTCAGCGCGCGTCGCTCCCGTGAATAATGCGCAAAGGGGAAGGAGGTGTACGAGCAAAAAACCGATCTGTCGTTGTGGCCGAATTGTGTGCTTTTTCTTTGTCATGGGTGAACGTTTGTAAAAATATTCGAAAGGGATTGTCTACGCTATTGCATTTCCATGACTTTGAGTAAGTCGAGGGACGATACTATTCCGCAAAGTTTTTGATCATTGGTTACGATTAGTCTATGCACGTGTTTCGCACGCATGGTACGCGCGAGATATGAGATAGAATCATCGATCCGAACGCAAATAGGCTCCTTGGTCATTGCTTCGGCTACTGTCAACATTGCGAGCTTGTTCGAAACGTTCACCGGTCCAGCGTCGAATGCTGGATAAAAGGGAATGTCCAGGTAAAAACCGCCTTTGGCGATTTCTGCAAAGCTATCGGCAAAAAGCTCACGCATTAAATCGCTTTGTGAAAGGACGCCGACGACGTGTTGATTTTTATCTATTACGGGTGCGCCGCTGATCTTATTTTCGTAAAGCAACTCCCACGCCGCCTGAAGGGTCATCTCTGGAGTAAGAGAAATGACCGACTCGCTCATCACATCTGCTGCCTTTGTGGGTCTCATAAGTCTCCTCTGTTTGTCTATTTAATAATTATCCGAGCACAAATAATCCAGTCCGTCTTTAACTATTTTCAACGTTTTAGTGTTGAATAAATTACTCTGGATTTCATTGTTCTTGTAAATGTATACGAGCATGCCCTGTGCCAATTAACGCCAAGTGAGAAGCTCCTGCACGACGCGCGCTAGCGCTTGAGATAGCAGCCAATAATGTTTAGTAAATAATTCAATTTTCTGAGCGCAAATTCTAAGCGGGGCCTCAAATCAGAGAAGCGCGCTAATTCGGACAAAAAAAGTCCGTAAAAAATGTTCTCACATCGGAGGCTGAGAATCCTTAGCGGAATGCTTCGACATGCTCCCGCCGTTATTTTCTGAGTCGCGTCCGGGATGCGGGATTACTAGGGGAGAAGGGTCTGACTGACACGTACTTCCTATTTCTACCGACCTATATGGTAGTGCTAACCACTAGAATCAATTGAAGAACCTGCTAGCTCGAAAAATAACGTACTAGAAAGATGCGGAAACTGAATCAGATTTTCATATTGGCAGGAGAAGTGGCATGGCACGCGTTTGAGTGTTTCCCTCAATTATCAAGATT
>CAYTAW010000292.1:0-4721 GCA_964435675.1 uncultured Bdellovibrionales bacterium | reverse complement strand
CGTCATTAACTATCCCAAAGATATCAAAGCGTTCTACATGCGCCTCAATGAAGATGGAAAGACCGTCCGCGCGATGGATATGCTAGTTCCCCGCCTGGGAGAAATCATAGGCGGTTCACAACGTGAAGAGCGTCACGATCACTTAAAGCAACGCATCGCAGACATGGGCATGCCGATTGAAAATTATTGGTGGTATCTCGAGTTGCGTAAATTCGGCACTGTCCCGCACGCCGGATTCGGACTCGGATTCGAGCGCTTTTTAATGTACGTCACGGGAATTCAGAATATTCGTGATGTAATTCCTTTTCCACGATATCCTGGATTTGCACAGTTCTAGACAACGCGGTCGGAGCTATTCATTGAATTTTCCGTGTTCATCAAAATCGTTTTCATGGCGCCCGATTATATTAATATTATCCCGAATCTAATAGCTAATTGAAATGTGGAAGGATATGGGAAATCTCGGCGAAGGAATCGAGAACTCATTCCGTAACTTACTCGCTCACTGAACGAATTTTACATTCCCTCCTCTTGAAATTTTCCTTAATTCAATCTTACAATTCGCGACGATTCCCCCGTTGAGAAAATCAGTTTGAAAGTTGTATGGAACTGGCAGTTAGTACCCCGGCGCTCGAAGAATCAGTAAGAATCGCGACAAAGACATTAGAGTACATCCGCTCGGTTGCCGTTGGTGAAACGACCAAGGGAAAAGTCGTCGTTGCAAAAGTCGGCGCCGAAGCGCTCCTCGCAGTGGGTCCTTCCCACATTCCCCACGCAGATATCATTAACGAGGCAAGCACGGAAATTTTACAAATGCCTGTGGCCGTACAAATAGCCGATCGCCAGTGGCGGGCAGAACCCAATGTAATGATTCAAGGCGGGCTGCTACAATACCTTCCGGGAGATCCTCTAATCCTCTATGGCGAGTCCTCTTTTGGAACGTACGGCCACTCGATCTTTGTGGCGCCTACTAAAGAGGCGGCCACGCGCATCTTGAGCCGTATGATACTCTCCTTCACCAACAACAGCGATTCACAGCTCAATAGCGGCTCGCCCGTCGATTTGAGTGGGGAAACTTTTGGCCAGCGCTAATTAAAGCTTGAGTTCACTAAAAACAGCGCTGATTTATGACAGTGCTGATTTATGACACTGCTAATTTTCTGAGGCAGGATTCGAAGTACTCGACGCAGATTCCGGAACGGCAGCTTGTTCCTCAGCGCCGAAAATATCAAAGGTGTACTCGGCTGCCGCCCAATAAGAGAAAATAATAGAGATACCCAACAAAAACTTACCAATGAACTCGCACGCAAAGTGAAATCCAAACAGAGGGAAAAAATGGCCGTGAAATAACAGGAAGACAACGGCTACCATTTGCAACCCGCTCTTCACTTTTCCGCCGCTGCTCGCCGCTACGATAATACCCTTTTTTGCAGCCAGCGCGCGAATTCCGGTTACCCAAAATTCGCGAACAATAATCAAAACAACAAGCGGCGCAGGTAGCCAAGCGGATCCGTCAATGTCGGAACGGAGTCCAAGCATCATGATCAACGCCGTTGCAACCAGCATCTTATCCGCAAGCGGATCAAGCAGTTTTCCAAAATCGGAGACTGCTCCAAAACGGCGCGCCAAGAAACCATCCACATAATCAGTCAGGGCAGCTATCGTAAAAACGGCAACAGCAAGATAGATACGGAATTGCGTCGGATGATTCATCAGCACGACGAACACTGGGATCAACGCCAAGCGCAAAAAGGTCAGATAATTAGGGAGTTTTTGAAGCATAGCGCGGGAGCAGTGAATACTTCCTTACGGGAGATAGGCTATCCAAAAACGATGGCTTTGGATAGCCTGCCCACGCTGAAATTTATCGAAATCCCCGATTTTATCCGCGCGTTACAGCGTGCTCGCGATATTGCATTCGAAGCGACATGACCCGCTTGACGTACTCACGAGTTTCCGAAAAAGGCGGAATACCGCCGTACTGATCGACATTGGCAAAGCCGGCATTATACGCGGCAACCGCAAACTGAGTGTTTCCCTGGAAACGCTCGAGCAGAGACTTTAAGTATTTCGTTCCGCCCCAAATGTTATCGGCCGGATTAAAAACGTTGCGCACGCCAAGATCGTTCGCGGTTTCGGGCATTAACTGCATCAGGCCCTTCGCTCCCTTCGGCGAAATTGCGTTGGGATTGAACGCAGACTCCGCATGTATCACCGCACGCACTAAATGCGGGTCGATGCCGTGAAAGCGCGCAGCGCGATTGATGATAAAATCATACTCACTCGGAAAGAGGCGCCTCCTGACCTTCGTCAGCGATGGCCTCGAAAACGAGTATGAAGCACGTGTTGACGGCGCGTATAGGGGCGCTACGCTCCCGCGGCCGCTAAAAACTTGAGTAGTAACGCCCTTTGGCGGCTTCTTGTCGGTAAAGCGAATCGTGCCGTCAGGCTCTTTAAACACATAGATTGGATTCGCCAGCGCCTCATGACGCGACATAATCAACATGGCTATGGCTATGAATCCAATCCGTTTAAGCATGGTGCCCCATTATGAATTAGATGCATGCTCAAGTCTACGCGACGCTGAGTTGGGTCCAAGGAAGAATTGCTGAGCTGTTTTAATAATTTAGCGAGATAAACAGCGGTTCAAAAACGCTAGCTCAGCAGTTGGAGCGCCAGCGCTGGGCGCTGATTCGCTTGCGCCAATATCGACGCTCCAGCCTGCTGGAGAATCGTTAAGCGGGTTAGCTCCGCAGCATCTGCAGCCACGTCCGCGTCGCGAATGCGGCTTTCCGCCGCGCTGAAGTTTTCGCGCGCGCTCGAAATTGCATTGATAGCGTATTCAAGACGCGACTGCGCCGCTCCTAAAGTACCACGCGACGTCGACAAACTTTGAATCGCTCCGTTTACCGCGTCGAGCGCTATACGCGAAGCAGTCACGCCAAGGTCCGCGTTGATGCCGGTAAGAGAGAAGGTCAGCGAGGAACTTCCGGCATTGGCCAAGCCGAGCCCTTGAAGACTGCCGACCACACCGGTAACCGTAAAATACGCATTAGCAGTGCCGTTGAATCCAACCTGATATGAATTGACTGTTGTTGCCGAGATCAACTTGACACCGTTGAACTCGGTAGTCACCGCAATTCGCTCGATTTCCGAGGAAAGCGCAACGAACTCGCCTGATAGCGCTGAGCGCTGGACGACCGAATAGGTTCCGTTAGCACTCTGCTGAGCGAGCTCAGCAAGCCGAGTTAGCACATTCCCAATTTCACTGAGTGCCGAATCCGCGATACTTACAGTCGAGATGCCGTCATTCGCGTTGCGAAGAGCGACGGAGGCGATACGCGCCTGCGCGCGTAGCGTATCGGCGATTTGCAAGCCTGCAGCATCATCGCTTGCCGTGTTGATGCGCTGCCCGGAACTCAACCGTTCATACGTCTTGTTTAGCTGCTGCGATGCAACGTTTAGCTTTCGCTGCGCCTGGAGCGAGGCGATATTTAACCCAAGACTAATACCCATATCCGTTTCCTTTATGAAACTGATACGTAGATCCCTGGGGCGAAATCACTACGATTCAACAAAATACTATACAGTGTACAAGCGCGATGTCTTTGGGGGCAAAAGAAACGTTGCAGTACGACTTTGGGAAGCACACAACTTCCACATACTCAAACGGCACGTTGAAACGATATCTTGAGCGCAATTTTAATCGCGGCTCAACCCTACGAAAGTACAGCGTTCATTCACGCCCGGTAATGGCGACTTAGCGGCCTTGTTGGCGGCGCAGCTCATCAAGTTCACGGCGTTGGCGTCGAAGCTCTTCCTCTTGTCGGCGCAGACGTTCGTCCTGCTCACTTTGGCGATCGGATACGTTGTCCGATTCATTACCGAGAATTCCGCCGGTAAGAGCGCCGACACCGGCGCCAATCGCGATACCCGCGCCAGTTGATCCAACGCTATGACCAACGATGGCGCCCAATCCAGATCCGATCGCACCTCCGGCGAGCGCTCCTTTTTCACGGCCTGACAAATCACGGCCACTACAAGCGGCGAAAAAGACGACTGAAAAAATCACCATACTATTCAAATATCCGAAACGCTTGCTCATAGAATATTCCGCAAATAATTAGTGCTGCCCGGCGTTTAGAGCACCGAAGCTGATGTATATACTATAGTGGAGGAGCCTACCCCGCACCAGAGCAGTTTTTCGCCAATTTCCACCCTTTTTTCGCAAATTAAGTCACCTGCCGGAGGAACTACGCATACCTTTTAGTAGATTAGAGGGTTTTGTTCCATCGAGGTTTTATGTCAAAGAAATCCTGCGCTTGTCCACAGTGCCACTCCCAATCCGCACTTGTAGATTATTGGACTTTATTCTTCACCATCGAAGAGTGGCCGTCATCAATATTCGCAATTTCGGTCGTTACGATAGCCAGTCAGATCCTTCATCTGGCGCCCAAAAATTTCCTACTGTTCCTCGCAATAGCCGCTATTCCTACACTTTTTACTATGAGCAAAAAGAAGAGCTGCACAACCTGCGGAATCGATTTTGACCTCGCAATTGCCGAACCGGTACGAACTAGTCGCGCGAACCACTACGAACAATTCTGATTTGCGGCCGAAAAAAGCATTTGCAATTTAGCGATCTTCTCAACTGTCCGTTAGCTTTTCTTAGGTAGTAAGTAAAGCGTTTTCAAGCGGACATTGTTGAATCTGACGGCCCC
>CAYTAW010000291.1:0-4729 GCA_964435675.1 uncultured Bdellovibrionales bacterium | reverse complement strand
ACCATGTAGTTATCGTGCGTCCGCTGCGGGCATTCTCGCAGTTTCTGTCACAGCGGATTGATCAGATGAGCATCGATTTTGCCGTCAACGCAACCGGCAAGAGCGTTGATGCGACCGGGTACATCGTTTCGCGCATGCAAAGCGGACAGATCCGCGCGTATGCCGCGGTGATGGCGCTCGGAGCTTTATTTTTATTAGCTTTCTACGTTGTGCTTTGAGTATGGATGCAAATCACTTTATAGCTGGAGAATCGGGTATCGGAGTTTTGACGGTGCTCATTTTTACTCCCATGCTCGGCGCATTACTGTTGTATGCGCTGCCGTTTTTCGGCGATGAGCGTGATCCGAAAGGAGAGCGCGCGCGTGCGTGCGCCTTGATCGTCTCCACATTCACGTTGGCGCTCGCCCTGCTCGTGCTGACGATGACGCTCGACATGAATAACCCGGGCGCGGTGCAGCTGGGGAAGCGCATTCCATGGATCCCGCAGTTCGGCATCTCGTATTTAGTCGGTGTTGACGGAATCAGTTTGACCCTTGTACTTTTGACCGCGCTTCTAATTCCGCTTGTGGTGCTTTCCGCGCAGCTTGGATTTAAGTTCCGCGCATTTTTCGCCAATCTTTTGCTGGTTGAGTCAGCGCTACTCGGCACGCTGCTGGCGCTTGATCTCTTTCTTTTTTATCTGTTCTGGGAGCTGATGCTGGCGCCCATGTACTTTCTTATTGGTATCTGGGGCGGGAAGCGCCGAATTTATGCGACGCTCAAATTTGTCGTATATACGGTGGTTGGAAGCGTCCTGATGTTGATTGGCATTTTGTATGTTGTCTGGAGCACGTATCGTTCGACCGGCGTGGTGACCTTTGCGCTTGATCAGCTGGTGACTTTTTCGACGCTCTCCCTCTCCGAGCAGATCTGGCTTTTCGCTCTCTTTGCAGTCGCTTTCGGGGTCAAAGTTCCGCTTTTTCCGTTCCACACCTGGATGGCCGATGCGTATGCCGAATCGCCAACTGCGGCTCTGGTAATCTCCTCCGGAATCATGATCAAGCTGGGACTGTATGGCCTGATACGGTTTGCCTATCCGCTTTTCCCAAACGGCGCGGTCTATTGCACGCCGCTGATAGTCTTTCTTGCGGTGTTCGGAATTATTTACGGTGGGTTGGTTGCTTGGCGTCAGGGCGATATTAGACGGTTGCTCGCATTTTCATCGCTCTCGCATCTTGGTTTTTGCGTTCTCGGCGTTTTTGCCTTCGAGACAATATCGATCACCGGCGCGATCTTCCAATCAGTTTGTCACGGGGTGACGGCCGCGGCGTTATTCATATTGCTCGGCATTTTAATAGACCAGCGCCGATCACGTGATATTGAGGAGTATGGCGGCCTCGCCGCAGCAATGCCGCGTTTTGCGTTCTTGTTGCTGATATTTACGCTGAGTTCGATTGCGCTGCCGTTGACTAATAGCTTTATTGGCGAATTCCTGATCCTGATTGGCAGCTTCAAAACGCTGCCGATTGCGACTGTCGCCGCTTCAGCGGGCGTTGTGATTGGCGCTATCTATATGCTCTCCTTGTATCAACGACTGATGTTCGGCGCGGCCGAGAAGACGTCTATGCGTGATTTAAGCTGGCTGCAGGTGGCGATTCTATCACCGCTTGCGGTTCTCGTCTTTTATTTGGGCATATTCCCGGGGGCGATGCTCGGGACGATAGAGCCGGCGGTGCGCGAATATGTGCAGGTCGTAAATAAGCGCCGCGCGCGGCTCGAAGACTCGAGCGCTCCAGTGCCGCAGCGAACGGCGCCGCTGCAAAATCTTCAAGCAAATGCCAGCGGAGCGGCGCAGCGAAATCTCAAGGGATAACTATGGAAGGTATTATCAGCTCACATCAATTTGCCGTTATTGCGCCGCTGCTCGCGCTTACAGTTGGCGCGCTGCTCATTCTCCTCTTCGACGTGTTTATGAAGAATGAAGTGCGCCACGAAATTCTGAGCGCAACCGCAATTTTGGTCGCCTTTGGGCTCTTCGCTCTTTCCGGCGCTTTTCAAGGGCCGCAAGCGCTCTTCTCCGATCAGATCTATGCCGATCCATTCTCGCGATTTTTTTCGCTGCTGCTTTTGGCTGGGGCGCTCGGCGCGTTGATTCTTGGGGTCAATTCGCTGCGCGACGCGGGCGTGGAAGCCCCTGCCGAATACCATGCGCTGCTTCTATTTTCGATTATTGGCGCTATAGTGTTCGTCTCAGCCGCACATTTTATCACATTTTTTATCGGGCTTGAAATCATGTCGATGGCCCTCTACGCGTTATGCGCGTCCGCGCCTGGGCGGCCGCGCGCGTCTGAGTCGGGTCTTAAGTACTTCTTACTCGGCTCATTCAGCTCAGCGTTCCTTTTATATGGAATTGCCCTTCTTTATGGTTTGACCGGAACGATGGTGCTTTCCGAAATATCCCTGAAGCTCTCAGGGACCGATAGTTATCTGCCGATGATTGCGCTGGCGTTCATGGCGATTGGGCTATTGTTCAAAGTTGGCGCCGTACCGTTTCACTCTTGGATGCCCGATGTGTATCAGGGCGCTCCGATGCCGATTACCGCATACATGGCGTGCGCAGTGAAGGCGGCGGCCTTCGCGGCAGCGCTGCGCGTTTTCTCAGGGATTTACGGTGATTACGCGATGCTATGGTCGGGGATGATGGCATGCGTCGCGGCGGCAACGATGATAGTAGGCAATGTTCTTGCGCTGCAGCAGCGCAGTATGAAGCGCATGCTCGCGTACTCGAGTATCGCGCATGCAGGATATCTGCTGCTTGGGGTGCTCGCTCTGGGCAAGAACGGGGGGTCCTCGGCGATACTGTTTTACCTTGTAATCTACTCGTTGATGACCTTTGGCTCTTTCGCGGTAGTCCACGTGGTCAGTAATTCCGTCGGCTCGCAAAAGTCGAATGATGATATCGCCCGTTTTCAGGGATTAGGATCGGCCCACCCGGTGTTGGCGATATTGATGTCGCTATTTCTTTTTGCGCTTGCGGGATTACCACCGGGCGTATCGGGATTAGTGGGGAAAATTTTTCTTTTCGGGGCGGCGATTCGCGCTGATTACGTAGGGCTCTCGATCATTGGCGTGCTCAGTTCGGCCGTGTCTTGCTACTATTATCTGCGCGTGATTGTTGCCATGTATTTTATGGACGAAGTCGCTGTTGATAGGAATGCCGGTGCCTACGCTATCCCGCTTCCGCTCTACGCGGCGCTACTGATTTGCGCATTCTTGGTTATTCTTCTTGGAATTTTTCCGTCGATGCTTCTTGACTTGACGGTGGCTGCGACTCAAAAAGTTCTCTAGCACTGATTGCCGGGACGGAATAAAGACGATTGAGAAAAGATGTTGGAAACAACATTCACAATAACCCCTTGAAAGATAGAAAATGGGGGTGAGTTGGAAGAACGAGTTCGTCCAACTCACCACACCATTCCGCACTGTGGGCCCCTCTGGTTAGCTTACGCTGCCCGGGGGATCGGGGTGCGGAGACCGACCTTTACCTTTTCGCGGTCTCCCTGGATGATGATCTTCCTTCCTTTTGAGAAGAAGATCCTCACCATCTCCCCGTTCACCACGATGTCGATGTAGGTGTGAGCCTTCATTGACATCGTCAGGCCACCAACCACCACGCCGTTCGTGCGATCTTCCATGACAACCATCCTTGCTGGACCTTTCCTGAATGGCCGCCGCTGCATAATGCTGCGACTTGAAATGCCTTCGCCACGGTCCTTGCTAACCCCAACAAGGGCTACCAAGGACCGAGGGTAGGGAAGGTAGAAGGAAAAAAAACTTGCTCCAACATCTCTCTCAATAAAAGCGGGAATTCGGTCCCGGTTTTATTGAGAGAGCGCGCGAACCATAATAATACCGCCCTTTTAGAAATAAAGAAAATGGGGTGAATGCTTGAGCAATTCGAAATCTTCTGATATTTCAATAAGCTGGCCAGGTAGCGCGAATCATTTGCATTATCTTTCCGTTGTTATAGATGTAGCCGCTCTGGTTTCCGATGAATAACCCTCAATTACATAAACCACATCTCGTCGTGCTTAGCGGCGCTGGTATCAGCGCGGAGAGCGGTTTAAAAACTTTTCGTGATTCGGGTGGTTTGTGGGAAGGTTATGACGTGCGCGACGTAGCCACCCCGGATGCGTGGCATCGAAACCCAGGTCTCGTACTTCAATTTTATAACGAGCGTAGGCGAGCGCTTAAGACCGCACAACCGAACAACGCTCACCGCGAATTGGCGCGGCTCGAAGAGAGTTTCCGCGTATCCATTATTACGCAGAATGTCGATGACCTGCATGAGCGGGCAGGCTCGACCAATGTGCTTCATTTGCACGGTGAGCTGACTAAATCCCGAAGTACTGCCAACGAAAACCTGATATACGAGGTTGGCGGCAGCGAACTGCGAATCGGAGACCGCTGTGAGCTGGGTTCGCAGCTAAGGCCCCATATCGTCTGGTTTGGCGAGGAAGTTCCATTAATGGAACAAGCGCATGCTATCGTCAGGAAGGCCGATTACTTCGTGGTGATTGGCTCGTCGCTGGTTGTGTATCCGGCTGCAGGGCTGGTTGACTATGCGCCTCAGAGCGCGCGGTGTTACCTGATAGATCCAAGCATCCCCGACCACATGCGCCAGAATCGGTTCACGTTTATCCAAAAGACCGCCTCCCAGGGCGTTCAGGACTTTGTGCGCAGTTTAAAG
>CAYTAW010000290.1:2900-4749 GCA_964435675.1 uncultured Bdellovibrionales bacterium | reverse complement strand
GTGCGCCGCCGCTTCAGGTAATCCAGCCTTGATTGCCCGCATAACTCCGCTATAGTGGGGTGATGATCCCGCGCGAAGAGCAAAGCCTCGATAACACCAATATCTATAACACCACCGTGATGATGTTTTGCCTGCCACCCTGGGCGACTGCCGCGGATCAGAACGAAATTGTTGCGAGCATGCTTGATCAGTATAACGCGATGAATCGCGCGGCCGGAGGAGGGGACTTCGAAATTGGGGAGATCCAAACCGACACGGATGAAAATGGCGTCTTTGCGAAAAAAGTTACCCTTCACGGCCAGATTTGGGATGAGAATCTCAGAATGCCTGACGTGATACGCAATGAGGATTAGGCGCGGTCTTGAGGACGTAGTTCGGCAGCCAGCAGCAGTTTATCGCAACAGCATTCAACTCTCACTCATTTCGATAATAAAGAAAAACTGGATACCGACTGCGAGGCCTGCAATCCAAACACCACACCACGCACCTACCCCATTGGGGTATGATACTGGTCAGTCTAATTCCGGCAGAGTTACCTCTAAGATTTGCCCAGACGCAATTCACGAGGACCGATTTTATGAGAAATTTAATTTTTATTGCAGTTTTGTTGATGTGCGCCAGCTGCGCTACGCGCACCCCGGTGTCGAACGAAAATGTCATGCTTGCCCTCGAACAATCCCACGCGACGATTACGGCGGGTGAATCAGTCACGTTTACCGCGCGCACAACGGGAACGGCAGGACGCAAGGAGAGGATCGTCAGGGAGGCAAAGGGCGGTGACATTAAGCTACTTAACGATATGGAACGGTACGCGCGGGTTGAGTAGGCACTCCTGGCGAGTACCCCGTTACTGCGAAACGGTACGTCGACGGAAACTATGTGGATAAGCGGGAGACCTTCGTCAGGGTCAATCCGTTGAGTTAGCGGTCGGTGAGCAACTGGTGATCGCTTTTTTGTAATAGTTTTAATGATTTATGATAACTAAACGGCGTTTGACATAGTCGCTGCCGATCCTTAGGATTGGCGGATGAGATTGGAGCCTGAATCCGCTAAAAATCCTTCGAGCGAATCGCTCGTGAGCCCCGGTGTCGAGCGGCCGCTCACCGGTTTTAATCTTTTCTATGGAGACTTCGAGCGCGCGACGGTCCATCTCCCAGGTTTCTCCTTTATCAGTCATGCATCGACCGGGCTGCGCGATGTGCACATCTCTATTCATGGAAAAGAGTGTTCGAACTTTTGGCATATTATCGCAAACCCGCCGGTTGAGGTCGCGGTTACCACCGCGCGGCAGGAGCTTGTCGGTGAGCTGATAAGTAAAGAAGTACAGGCGCAACAATTGGATCGAGGCCTCTTCAGAGGATACGGAATCCGGAGCGGTCTCGATAAGCTTTTTGAAGTTAGCGACCAGGAATTGTCACAGGCGCATAATGAGCGACGCCCACCGCGCACTCGTTTGGCAGTATTAATCGCCGAGTATCAAATTACTGGTGAGAATATCGCAGAGAAGTTATCGACGGGTATAGGCTCACCGCCCAACGACGATCGCGATTCTGATGAGCCCCCGGTCTCAGCTTGGCTTGAATTGCTTCAGGAGTTGGAGATCCTACGGCAGGTAGTAATCCACTCGATCGATACGTGTAAGAATTTTTACAATCCTAGTCTGCTCGAGATGCTTGGAGATCTGCGCGCGGCGTGCACTGATCTCGGTTCGCTGTCCCCAGAGCGATTAATTGAAACGGGCGGCGATTTTCAGAACGCTGCTCCAATTCTCGAACGCGCAACGGAACTTTCTGAGCGCTTGGCTAAATTTGGTGCGATTAATTCTTTTGCGCT
Organism: uncultured Bdellovibrionales bacterium; assembly: GCA_964435675.1. GTDB lineage: Bacteria > Bdellovibrionota_C > UBA2361 > UBA2361 > CAYTAW01 > CAYTAW01. The sequence goes on along the minus strand of CAYTAW010000290.1, from coordinate 2,916 downwards.
GCGTGCGGCCAAGGAT
>CAYTAW010000290.1:0-2890 GCA_964435675.1 uncultured Bdellovibrionales bacterium | reverse complement strand
CAAGGATCGTTACTGCCAGGCGTCCTTCGATCGGGAGCAAGATGACGGCTACGAGAAGGCGTGGAATTTGTTGCGAGAAAAAGAAGGCCATACAGAGAGCTGGCGTGGCGATTCCGTCGCTCCGCAGGTGCGCTGCCCGTCTCCGTCATCAATGGAGCATATCGTCATCTGCGGCAGCAACATGGCGGGAAAAACGTTCTTTCTTCAACGTGATCTAATGCTCCGCCTCTCCGCGCAGAGCTTCGGATTTGCACCGGCAAAAAGCGCCAACATACATCCGGCGGATTCGTTTGTGTGGGTAGAACGTACATCGCCGTGTTCCCGTTCGGTGACTATTGACGGTCAAGAAAAAAAACCGAGCGATTTCTGCCGCGAGATATTAGTGCGTAACGAGGCATACACGAAGATAGGATCGCGCTGTGTTTGGTATTCTGACGAGTCGTGGACGACGACGTCGCCGCACTATGAATTTCTTCTCAATATTGCCGAGGATCGCTTCTTAGCGTCGCGCAACGTACGCCGGTATTCGATTAGCCATAATAACGCAGTGCTCGCATTCTGGGAGCGACAGGATGGGACAAGCGTGCATTATTTTGAAGTGAAAAACGCCGACAGTGAAAAACCTGAGTTTACGCGCAAGCTTGCCCCCGGCATCGATCCGAGCCGTGCTTTCGATGTGGCGCGCGCGCTCGGCCTGGACAGCGACTTTATCGCCTTGGGCGAGAAATATATAGCCGGACAATTCGCGGTACGTCCGGCGCCCGTGGTCGAGAGAGCGCTGACCGTGTATGATCAGGTTGAGCGCGCTCGCTTAAAGCTTCTGCCGCAGAGTTTGCGATCGTTGATTCCGCAAAGTGATGAGCTGATGCTCGACGAGTCTGGCGGGTTCGTGCGAGTGCGCTGGCGCTCGGATGTTGACAAATTAGTCGCTCGTGATGATCGATATACGCCGCTTCGTGACGGACATCCTGCATTCCAGGACAGTGCGCGCTTTCCTTTCATTTGCGTTAGCTCAAATAATGACCATTTTCCTCGGATTGCTCAATCATTTCGCTTTGCGCAAAATCTTCCGTTTCGGGCCTCGGAATTTATTTCGGGGCTTCTCTATTTTGGTGCGAGCAGCGAATCTCGTGAATTGTTCGAACGCAGGCAGCTTTTTACAGAGCTTGCAAAGCCGGGTGTTCTCGAAACGTTTCGGGAACAGTTAACCTATCTCAGGGATGCGATTTACCGTATCGGTTCAATCGGGCATGTTCGGTTGCAAGATTTTCCCGCCACATTGAGCGATGCTCTAGACACGAGTGTTAAGAATATAAAAAGTTACGGAAGCGGATTTAGTTCCAAACAGAATACCGATGGCCTTAAATTAGTCAAAGCAGCCGTCACGCTGATCAAGAATCTTTGCGATGATTCTGATAAGAAGAAGATAGTCGATGAGCGGCTCGACGTTTTGACGAAGATTATTGCACTAGAAGAGGAGCGGGGTAAATTTCATGAACTTCGCTTTCGCAGAGATGAACTGAGCGATGAAGAACGGAAGGTCGCCGCAGAGAATTTGCTGCGCATCAACGGGGAGCTGAGTCGCCTGGGCGGCGGGGAAGACGGTTCGCTAGAGAAATATCTGCCGGTTTTGATCACGCAGTTCAAAGATGCACTCGCTCCTATACGTAAACCGATCGCACTTACCGACGTTCCGGAGACGGCGATACGGGCATTTATCGAAGAGGTTGCGCCATTCATGGATCCGGAAAGGGCCGCGATGTGGACTTGTGAGCTGCGATTTACTGTGGCGTTGGGCTCTTATGCCGCCGATTCGCGTAAGCCGGTAGGAGATTTTCTCGGCGCGCTGCGCGGCGTCGATTCGGTGCACTTACATCAATACGCAAATTATATCGAGCCAATAATATCTGCCTTTATATCTCCTGATGCGGATGGTAGAGACATCGTAGCTGATTTTGCGTCGGCTGTTGTCGGTAAATACGGCGATATCCAACTGAAGGGAGAATCGGTCAGGGCCGCGGCTGCGTACGCTGATAACGGAATAATTCTCCGATATGAGCTCGAGCGTTTTGAGTCGCTCATGGCCATTGCTCAGGCAATCAGGAATGGTGGTTTTGCGCCCGGTGAATTTCATCACGGTCGAGAGATTGCAATATCAAATGGGTGGAACATTCTCGAAGCGCGTGAGAAGCAGGTGGCGCACGAACGGATTTTTATCCCGGGACAGCAGGTTGAATTCAGCACGGGCGCTAATATGTCCGGAAAATCATATGACGAAGTAGGACTAACGTGGAGCCTCCTATTCGGACAGGCAACAGGCTGGTTACCGGGCAGTTCTGCGCGCATTCCAATTTTCGACCGCATAATCCACATCGAGCGAGTTCAGGAACGCACCGATCTCAATTTAAGCGCATTCGGCACGGAAGTGTACTATTGGAAATCCATTATTCCGCTCATTATGCAGGGTGGGCGCACCTACCTGGCGGCAGACGAACCGTTTTCATCAACATCGTCGCGATACCGAAATCCATTCAATTTTGCGGTCGCGGCATTGGGTGCCGAAAGTGATTCAGATATCGTACTTGCCACTCACTGCCAACCGCCTGTCGAGCATTTTATCGATGCAAATCCTGGTCGGGGGCTCGCCACGCATCATGAGACGAGATTCGATGAGGCGGGGAATTTTTCATTTACCTACAAAAAAATGAACGGAATAGCCGATTCTTACGCGCTGGAAGTCGCCGAGGCGCTCCAGTATCCAGCCGAGATTTTAGCGATAGCCCGCTCGCTCCCTTCCATGTCGGAATATGAGAAGCTCGGTGGATCGGCAGTATCCTAAAGCTCTTCGGATTAACAGTATTACCGTCAACAAGTGCGAAGTATGAGACCA
>CAYTAW010000289.1:4403-4769 GCA_964435675.1 uncultured Bdellovibrionales bacterium | reverse complement strand
AAGGCATTGTTAAAAAGAACTGTTGTTAAAGGAACGGCATGAAAGACGCAGAAAAATTGAAAGCGGTTGTTAGAGAAAAATATGGTGAAATTGCCAAAAAATCACTTGAGCAACTTCAAAGCTCTACGTGCTGCGGCACTCAGTGCTGTAGCGACCCGCATGACCTAACATGCTTCAACGATGACTATTCAATGCTCCACGGGTATAGCAAAGACGCGGATCTAAAGCTTGGGTGCGGAATCCCAACCGAAGTCGCGGCCATCCGCGAAGGAGATGTAGTACTCGATCTCGGATCGGGAGCTGGCAACGATGCATTTGTGGCGCGAGCCCTCGTGGGGGAAAGTGGCCGGGTGATTGGCGTTGATA
>CAYTAW010000289.1:0-4393 GCA_964435675.1 uncultured Bdellovibrionales bacterium | reverse complement strand
ACAGATGATAGACAAAGCGAAACTCAACGCAGAAAAACTACGCTATTCAAATGTTGAATTTCGACTTGGCGATATCGAAAACATGCCTATCGAAAACGACTCGGTGAACGTAGTCATCAGCAACTGCGTTCTGAACTTAGTCCCCGATAAGACCAAAGCATTTGATGAGATTCATCGAGTACTAAAGCCAGGTGGTCACTTCTCGATTTCTGATATCGTACTCACACAAGAGTTGCCTGAAGGACTAAGAAGCGCGGCCGAGATGTATGCAGGCTGCGTATCGGGAGCGATCCAACGCTCCGACTATTTGAAAACTATCGAAACGTCAGGTTTTAAAAATATCGCTGTGAGAATAGAAAAACCCATTAGCCTTCCTCAGGAGGTGCTCGCAAAATACCTTCCAAACAATGAAATCGCGTCGTTTATAGCAAAGGCAGCGCCAATAGTTAGCATTACGGTTTACGGCGAAAAATGACCTCCACCATTCTTTTTCTTTGCACAGGAAACTCTTGCCGTAGCCAAATGGCGGAAGGTTGGGCGAATCATTTACTCGCACCAAGCGTTCAGGCTTTCTCAGCCGGAACAAAACCGCATGAACTGAATCGCCTTGCGGTGAGGGCCATGAACGAGTGCGGCGTGGATATATCCGGCCATCAGCCAAAATCGCTCGAGAGTGTTCAAGCGACGCGGTTCGATCTCATGATTACGGTATGCGATAATGCGGCCAAATCGTGCCCGCGCCCCCTAGCCGGAGCCAAAACTATTCACGTACCCTTCGATGATCCGCCAAAGCTTGCCGCAAATGCGGTAGATGATGACGAAGCCATGGCTCACTACCGAAGAGTGAGAGACGAGATTAAAGCGTTTGTTTTGACTTTGCCTAAAATGCTCGGCGAATCCGAACCGCCAGGTTAGAAAAAAAGCAGCACAGACCAAACTATTTCTTTAAGGCCGCTGCTTGCTCAGGATGGCGGGTCGAAAGATCGGCGATGAGAGCCTGCGCGTCTTTCTTTTCTTGCTCGGTCTCGGCAATACGAGAAATAGTCAGGGCGGCGGACACGCCGGCCCACTCACCTTTCGAGGCAAGCGCATTAAGAATTTTCTTCCCATCAGCTTCGCTTTCGGGTGCGTCGAGCAGCGCCCGGCCCAACGCCAGAAGCGATAGCTCAGCAATGAATCGATCAGAGCCTTTTAACGCGCTAAAAGTGTCGGGAGAATATTTTGCTAGCGCCGAACGTACGCCCTGCATATCGCCGCTCTCGCGCGCTGCAAGCGCTTTTATAAGATCAGCGAACGAATTGTACGGCGCCATACTGTCGCCGAGCACCGCAACCGATTGCTGCAAGCGCTCCTCGCGAGCTTTGAGATCAGCGCGTGCGGTTTCCCGCTCCTTCTCCGCTTTCTCCTTCTCAGCCGCATCTGTCGGCAGCGTTTTTTCTTCGAGATCTTTAAGGGTCTTCTTGGCGGTTTTTAGATTTTCAAGCGCGTCTTGCGCCTTGTAAAATGCGTCAGCGGAACCGCTCAAACCGCGGCGATACGATTCTTGCAAAGTGTTTTTGACATAGACGATAGCAAAAACGACGAGCACGCCGACCAAAAGTTGGCGCCATTGGCGCTTAAGAAATTCAGCGACCGGATCACGCGCTTCACGCGCCAAAGCCGGATCGGTATAGATATCGTGACCGCTGGTCTCTTCTTCTGGAATTGTTTGATTATTTACCACGCGCTCAACCTCCCAAACGCTGTCTGCCGACCGCAAATTTTGCCGCAAGTGGGGGCAAAAGGCCGAATCCGAGCCCCCATAATTCTATAGGATCGGTGACTTTGGCAACAGGGGAGCAAAATTTCTGCCTGCATAGACAAAAAGAAACTAGGATATGCGTATAATTCAGGTTAAGATGAGCCGATGCTGCTTGTCGAGGAGCGTACGGTCGAAAGTTTGCAGCCGGTAAACGGCGGCGGAATTGCTTTACTTGATGCCCTCGCACTTGATACTCTGGCACTTGATACCCCCGCACTTGATGCCCCTGCATTCGATTCCCTGCAAGCTGGCTCCTCGCCAACGCCAGAGCAGCAATTCACAACATCCGTTTTGGACTATTCAGCCGGTTCGAAACACGCTTTCCCCGCCGCCCCCGAAAGCGACTCGAGAATTGTGGAGAGCCTTCCGGCGCACCGCCTAACGGAGTATTTCCGCGCACTTGAGGAAGCGCCGTTAGATGCCCTCGATTTTGCATTGGTGCCCCCCGAGACCTCAGCAAGTTTAAAAACAGAAGCGAATTTAGAAACAGCGGTTCTTCCCGCCGCTCCCATCGGATCTTCCACTCCGATACGCGCGACGATGAATGAAATGGAGCGCGTCGCGCGCCTTCTGAGCTCATGTTTCGAAGATATCCCGGTTGCAGTGATACCGGCGCACGAATCCAAACCCGAGCAAGGATACCGGCTGCAGTTGACGCTTTTTTTCGACGATCTCTGGATGCAGCCGACAATCGTAAATACTTTACAGTCATTACCCTGGTTTACTCTTTTGATCAGCCCCGGCGAAATGCCCTTCACTGATCGCCCCGCGTCATTCACCTTTAACCTCGATAAGCTCGGCCCATCGTCTAACGGCGACACGGAGTGGCTAATGGATATTGGACAGCGAGTGTTTGACGGTGTTTTCAAATATGAAAAATACGCCTTAAACGGGCCTTGGGTTTAGACCGCGGTTCCGGGATCCACAACGGAATTATCGGACGGAATCACTAGGAAGAAACGATTCCGGCATCAAGCAACCTTTCTGATAGGCAAGCACTCTACTCGGGCACTTGTAGAGACCGCATCGTAGAATAATAAAACTCGCTCTCGCGTAGTTGAACCAAGTATTTGTACGGTGACTACATTTTGTATTTGAAATCTTCGGGGTCAAGCTCAGCAAGGATCTCAGTCCATTTGTCGCGATCGACGCCGGCAAAGTCACCCTTTTCCGGCGCACTCTCTTCGGCTGACTGTTCTTCGCCCGCGCCCGACTCTTCAGCAGATTGATTTTCTTGGCTCCCTTCGTTCGGCTTGTCGGTGAGCGGCCCGGCGACGCCCTCAAGACTCTCGAAGGCGACCTTCGCTTGATTGACTACGGAGCTGGTAACATAAATTGGAGCGGCAGCACGAAGCGCGATTGCAATTGCATCACTTGGACGGGAATCCATGATAATTGCCTTTTCGCCGTACGAGAGCACAAGCTCGGCGAAATAGGTCGAATCCTTCAAATCGGTGATCACCACCCGTTGAACTTGCACGCCAACCTCACCAAGGATGCTGTACATAAGGTCATGGGTCAGCGGACGCGGCATAACCATCTGCTTGATGGCGCTAGCGATCGATGTCGCCTCCGCCATTCCAATCCAAATCGGAACACAGTACTGTGAATTCTCATCTTTTAGAATGATTACCGGCGCTTGTGTCTTTGGATCGAGAACTAAGCCGCCAACAAACATCTCAATTGCATCTTCCGTCTTCGGCATTTACTCTCCCGAACCTATCGATAGCTCTTCCGATTTTTATCTTAATTGGATCGGCGAAAAGGCTATAAATCTTTATACTTACTATCTATTTTACTTTGAGTGGGATATAAAGTCTAGAGCGAGTTAAAACCGTTCTACTGGGCAGTGGCGCCAATCAACCGCCCCTTTAAGGTGAAGCGGGACGCGCTAGTTATCTCAACCGGAACGATATCTCCCAAGGCAACCGTATCGTACTCCTCTTCGAGATTAACAAGAATATTTTGCGACAAACGCCCCTGAAAGCGAGATTGATCGAGATGCGATTTTTGGTCGATTAAAATCTCTCCGGTCTTTCCGACCCACGCTTCGAGACGTCGGTTGGTAATATCAAGCTGACGCGCCTGTAGCTCCTGAAGACGGCGCAGCTTCTCCTCCGCACTTACCGTATCCTCCATCTCAGCAGCCGGTGTGCCGGGACGGGGCGAGAACATAAATGAATAACTATTATCGAATTCGACGAGATCCATAACTTCAAGCGTCTGCTGAAAGTCCTCCTCCGTCTCACCGGGAAAACCAACGATGATATCGGTCGTAATCGACATGTCCGGCACGCGCTCCTTTAGCGCTGCGATGATCTCTAGATAACGCTCACGCCGGTAATTCCGGTTCATCGCTTTCAAAATCGGGTTGCTTCCCGATTGCAACGGCATGTGGATATGGCGGCAGATCTTTGGATTCGTCGTTACTAGTTCGATAAAATCTTTACGAACCTCTTGCGGATGCGGACTCGTAAAGCGGATGCGCTCGATTCCACTTATCTGCGAAAGCCGGTTCAGTAAATCAGAGAATTTCAAGCGCGGCGACAAATCGAGACCGAAAGAATTCACCGTTTGTCCGAGCAGGACGAT
>CAYTAW010000288.1:0-4797 GCA_964435675.1 uncultured Bdellovibrionales bacterium | reverse complement strand
GCGCTCGATCGATTGCTCGAGATTTATGGAAGAAATTCCCTGGCAGACGCCGAACGAAATAGCCGCCTTCAAGTTCTTGCTGATAGCTTCAGTCAAATTCAATGGCTGGTAACGCTCTCGGTGTCCGGTGTCGTAACAGATTTTCCGCTGGGCTCGGTCGTGAAGAACGAACTTGAGCGTCTCATGGGCGGTAAATCATACGCAGAGGGGCGCGCCATCAACTTGCCAAAGATCTTCAGCATGCCTCTGAGTTGGGACTATTGGATATCGATAAAATCATCGCGTCATTTCGAGACACTACTGACCATGAGGCGATTATCAAAAAAGCGAACGACCTTCTCTCCATTCCGGAAACCCTCGCTCGTATGCGGAAGTTAACAAGGGAGCATATTTCCGCGGCGGTTGGATATCGTACGCATGGTGAGATTAACTGGTCGGCAGTACGCGCCCGGGAGAATCTGATTTCTGAATTGAAGGAAGCGTTCGGCAACTCGAGCATTTATAGCGCGGACGCTGCGGCGATATACTTTGCCCGCGATTATTGGCCGGATCGCTATCAGATGGTCTTGCCTCGAGCGCGGCTACTGCTAAAAGAGAATAAAGAAGCTCGGGACGATCGGGGTTTGCCGCAGTGGCGCGCCGCGCTAAACCAGTGCGAAGATCTCATGTGCGCATCTCACGTTTTTGCCCATCAAACTAGTTCTCCTGAGTTTGTTAGAGAAAATGGCCACTTACTATTACCGAACCACACACTCGAAGCCAGCCGAGAAACGCAGACGCTGTCCCGAATTGATAGCGCTGAAAACGAAGTGCTCAACGCGCTTCGCGTTGATTACGCTGAGCTGCGAGAAGCAATTTCGCAATGGCGCAAAGAATCATTCGGTTTGCTGCCAATCGGCGGTAAGATACACGTGTTGCACAAAATTGATTTAACAAGATTTGAGTTTCTGCGCGATGAGTTAGGGCTTTCGTCGACTCACTTTCGTCTTATTCATGCCGATACATCACTCTTACTAGCGCCAATGCCAAGTTGGAAAGAGCTGGGCTTTTTGACCATGATGCTTGCAAAAGAGCAGATAATCGATTGGGATCATCCAGAAATTCAGATGTGTGTTGGCGGGCGGATTCCTAATAATTTATGTGCGATTCTTGGTAGCAGCGTATTGCTCGATACTGACCGAGGGGTGAAGTACAGCCCTAAAGCGTATCAGACCACCCATGATCATGAGACGCGATTCAATGTAATGGTTTACGATGCAGAGGGACCACGCAGCTCTTTTCCGTTCGAAGCCGTCACCGGTGGCCGGACCGATATGCAAGGCCGCAGATCGTTGAACGATTTGAAGACATACCAACTCGTTTCGACGGTGCTATACCAGGGATATGTTAATCAGGGGCCATTTGCGCACCTGTCGGCCCCATACTGCGTCGAGGTGCATTCAATACTAGGGGACTACGGACTCAGTTTCGTCTTGCAGGAGAGTTGGATAAATTCCGAAATTAACTATAAACTCGGAACGGATTACGATTTAAAAAGAACCGTTCAACCACTGGTAAACGCTTGGTTTGATTACCGTGATCGGTTTTCTGCGACCGGCAATCAGGACGGGATTGTTAAGGACATTCGTACGGCAATTGACTCGCTGGAAAACAATGTTAGAGTTATCCAGTCCGAAATGCTTGTCGATCCAAAATACGAAGCGGAGCGCGCGGCGTTATTTGGGCATACCGTTTAAGTTTTGACGGGGAAATTATGTGTGTCACCCATAGGCATAGTGGCTCAGCGGGAGTCGAGGCAATTCTTCCTCGAAGCGCGACGCAATCTCCACGTCCGACAGTTGTTCAGGGCAACCCGGGGCGAGTTTCCTCTGCTCCGACGGCAAGAATCGATAGCAGAAATAACAATCCCCTTGCTGAAGCAACGGGACCTGCGCGTCCGAATCCGGTAGAAGCAGGGGAATCAGAAAGAGCTAAGCCGACTCCCGGAGCGCAGCAGAGTCCTGCGAGCATGCCGGCGCCGCCGCCGCTTTCCGCAGAGCTGGCGATGCCAGGGCCTAAACAAAAGCCTGTAGCAGAACCGATTAAAGCAAACTTCGAAATTGCTCCTTGTGCAAAATTTTCCGTGCAAGAGAGGCAGGGCGGGAACCGACACCATCCACGAATGATAACAGTACAGATCGAGTTGCCAGCCAATCAGGCGAAAGCACTTCAGGATATGTCTCAACTTCTCACCAAGCTTAAAGCGGAAGAGCCGCCTGAGTCGCGCAAGGATCCTACGGTAAAGGCAGCGCGGGCGCAGTGGCAAATTCAAGCAATTGTAGACGTCAGTGCGATACTTGGCGTCGATGCGACGAAACTCAAGCTTGAGGATCCGCAAGTGCGAAATACGCAATTGACGCTGCTTCGTTCGCGGTATGGCCAGCTCTTGAAGATTAACTCAGCGAAGGCCCCTGCGGCAAAACCCACTTTCTTTGGATTCCACTAACGGATACGCGGCGCTGTCGAGGGCGTACGCGCGTACTTTTCTATACTGGCCTGCGTGCCTAAATAAAATCGATGATAGTAATTGCCGGTGGCTTGCTCTTGGCGCCGCAGCGGTCCTGAAATGTTACTAAGTAAAACTAAGTCACTCAGCCGAATCGGGCTAGAATTGTCTGCGATGATTAGTCCAAAGCGGCCGCGTGTACCATTCCCCAAATTCCCGGAGCGAGAGATATAAAAATTACGCACCTACAAATATGCAGGCGCAAGAATTTTTTGGGTGGGTTAGTTTCCTTTTTTGATCAACAGTTACCAGATAGCGAGGTAGTGATGCCCGAAAGTCGTAACGTTTTAGCAATTTTAAAGACCGATCCAGAAACTGACGCTATCGTTGAAAAATACATTTTCATCTACGACAACCATCCGTTAAGTCGAAGTAAGCTTCCGGTCATAGTTGAGCGCTCTGTTGCAGATCCGAGTTTGTCTTTTTCGGCAGAAGACGGTGCGATTATCAACGAGGGAATGCGCAAAATCGCACAAGAGTATCGGAAAAAAAATCCAGCCGAATAATGAGCAGGGCGCTAAGCGATATGCGTTTTTCGAGCTTCCTTAATTTTTTTGAATATCTCCTCAGCGCTGACACCGACAAGGATGACGATGCCAATGATTGCAAATTCAAGCTGGGTCGGAACGTCGAGTAGGACGATAGCGTTCCGCAATACCTGCATTAGCGTAGTCCCGATCAAAATTCCCGCGATACTCCACTCGCCGCCGCGCAGGCTACATCCTCCAAGTACGGCAGCGGCAATCGCATAAAGCTCATAAAAATTGCCGAAATCTGACGGTTGGGCGGAATTAACGTCGAGTATGAAGAATATGCCGCCAAGCCCGGCCAGCGTTGCGCTTAACGTGTAGGCGACGCAGCGAAGGCGAGTTGTTCTGAGCCCGCTATAAAAGGCGGCGACGTCGTTGCGTCCCAATGCCCGTAGCGCCAAACCAAACGGCATAAAATTCATTGCCACAGACGCAAGCAGCGCAATAGCGGCCGCGATAAAAACTATGCTCGGGAGCTCGATAATACCCAGCGAGAATCGAGTCTGGCCGACTGCTCGCAGCGATTCGAATGCCATGCCGAAGCCCTGTGTTTGATCTCCCGTGATGCCTCGTGTTACGCCGCGATACAGCAAGAGTCCACACAGCGTCACAATGAAGGGCTGAAGCTTGAGCTTAGTGATCAGCAAGCCATGCGCAAGTCCCAGCAATGCGGCTACGGCCAGTAACAGCAGTACGGCGAACAGCGGCGGGAAAAATTGCTCGACACAAAGCCACGGGAGCAGCGTGCCGACGAGGCAGACCATTGAGCCGATCGCTAAGTCGATTCCGCCGCTGGTAATAGCGAATGAGACGCCGATGCTCAATATTGAGAAAAGAGCGGTGCGCCGAAAAAGGTTTTCTATGTTAATCGGGTTTAAGAAGCGCGGATTCGCGATGGCGGTAAGCGCGCACGCCGCAAGCAGAAGCAGAAGGAGACCGGCATTCTTTCTCATGCGGCCCTCGCAAGCGATGAGGAGGCCAAACTCATTAACGCGTGTTCAGAAAACTCCGCGCGCGCTAATTCTCCCTGAATTTTTCCCTGACTGAACACGATAGCGCGGTCGGCGATTCCAATAACCTCCTCGAGTTCGCTAGAAACGAATAGAATCGAGCAGCCGCTCTTGGCTAAACGGAAAAGAATTGCGTAGATATCGCGTCGTGCGCCGATGTCGACGCCCCGCGTCGGTTCGTCGAGCAGCAGGATCGAGGGCGCGGATGCTAGGCATTTACCGATGACGACTTTCTGCTGATTTCCACCCGATAAGTCTTTAGCCAACTGCTCGCTGCCTCGGCACCGTATTGCGAGCCGACTGATTGCATTGTCGGCGCACTGTATTTCTTCGCGGCGCCTCCGGAAAAGAGCCGATGTTTTGGAAATGGAGCTCGCAATTATATTTTCGAGAATTGAACCATCAAGAAATAATCCCTGTTCTTTTCTGCTCTCGGGAACGAATGCCAAGCCGTACCGGAGAGCGTCTTCGGGCGTGCGTATCAACGCCTGTACTCCGTTGATGCGAACGGTGCCCGGCGCGTTGCGCACACCGAAGATGGCTTCGAGCACTTCGCTTCGGCCTGAGCCGATCAGTCCCGAAATCGCTACAATTTCCCCGGCCTTTATTGAAAATGAACAGGGTGCGTGCGCGGCGGTAGGAACTAGATTTTCGACCTCGAGTCTCACCTGACCAGCGACGCGAGACTCATAGGGATAGAGCTCCTTGAGTT
>CAYTAW010000287.1:0-4801 GCA_964435675.1 uncultured Bdellovibrionales bacterium | reverse complement strand
ACTGAATTTTAGACAGCGCTATCGCCCCGTCCTCCGCCTCAGTGATATTTTCAAATCCAAGCTGCCGCAGAGCGGTTTTTACGATTCTTCTCATGGTTGCAAAGTCATCGACAACAAGAATCGGCAACGCTCTGTCAACACTACTTAACCCTGCCATGACATATCTCCTTACCTAAATACCCGATAATTATTTCTTCTCGATCCGCGCTTCGATAGTAAATTGACCTTTCTCAGTCGTAAACGGAATGGACACTACCTCGGATTTTGAGAATTGCGCGAGATGCACATCGCCACCCGTAATCATAATCGGAGTTGACATATTGATCGCATAGCCAAGCTCTCCCAGCTCTTTCTTTGAGCCGCCACAAATCATATTGGTAATTTCCCCGACCGCGTCTATTACGTCATTGTTGAGTTCGGTGAACGTCTCTGACAACATCTTACTGACAATTGAAAGAACACACGGCTCGTCAAAGCTAATTACCATCATGCCGTCAACATTCTCCCCGGCCATTCCAATGATTCCTGAAACTGCTCCCGGAGCGGAGCCCGGCGCTCGCACCGATATTGCCCCCGGGGTGGTCTCGGTATTGGCCATAATCTTTATCACGTGCACGGCCGATTTTATGAACGGTTCAATGATATCTGAATTCATTTGATCTCCTATCGGCTGTCTCGATCCAGCGGCTCAGCATCCGCAACGATCTTTTCGAGATCAAGCAAGACGGTAATGCCCTGATCCTTCCTGCGCCCTAAACCGCGAATACAGGTAGAATCGACAACCGCGCCATAGTTTGGCGCGGTCTCAATTTCACTCAGGTTAAAATTTCCTACTTCAACAACGGTATCAACCACTATCCCAATCAAAATCGGCTGAGATTGGCGAGTCCCTGAAACGACGATGATGCACGTCTTATCGTCATAAGGAATCGAAGCAATTCCGAACTTCGCCCGTAAATCCATCACTGGGATAATTTTACCTCGTAAGTTAATTACGCCCTTTATATAATCTGGCGCACGCGGCACCCGGGTGATGTTTGTGACCTTAATGATTTCTTGCACGCGCAGGATATCAAAACCGTAGCGCTCTCTTGACAGGGAGAAAACGAGGTATTTAACCTCTTCAGTGGCCACATCTACAGAAGGATTGTTGTTCATGTCAGAGCTCCCACTGTATTGTGATATTTGCTTTCATTGATAAACATGAGAACAAGGTCTTTTAGTCGTCGCAAATCAAGCTTTTTATCAAGGACTGCAGCCACACAGTGGTTTCTGGTAAGCATAGATAGTTGATTCTTGTCGGTTACTCCCGTTACCACAACCACGTGCGGGGGCGACTTCAACAGACCGCGAGCAAAGAGCTGCTCAAGCACCGAGACTACTTGGTCTCCCGGGACAACAGGCATAAGAACATCGAGCAAGACAATGTCATAATAATTACAGGAGATTTTATAGATCGCCTCGGCTCCATCTGATGCGTAGTCACATTCAAGCCCAAGCTTATGCATCATAGAACCGAGCATTTTTTGGGTTAATGAGTCATCGTCGACTATTAGAACTCTCGACTTCATAGATTACTCTCCTCTCATTAGACTCTCTACCGCGTCGACTATGAGGCCCAGTTGCGGCTTAGAATACGCGGCATCCCCCCCCACTGATTTACATTTCTTGGCCATCTGTTGATCTATCATGGATGAGAAAAAGAGCACTGGAATATTATCGAACTTTTTATCCTGACGAATTGTTCGACAAAATGTCAGTCCATCCATTCGCGGCATCTCAATGTCACTAATGATGACGTCAAACGCACCGCCACTCTTCTCGAGCGCTTCGATGCCCGCCTCTCCATTCGACACTTGCACAAGATTGCTGAATCCTCCGCCCAGAAGCGTATTGTGAACAAGCTTTTGCACCAGTGGCGAGTCTTCACAATGAAGGATGCGTACATCTTCGCGCGCTATATCGCTGCGCGCGGTTATTTTCGAATACGTTTCTACGTTCATTGTCGGGTCAAGCGACGCGAGGATTGTCTCCAAGTCAAGGATAAGTATCATGCCGTCATCAAGGTGGACCGTTCCTAAAACTGCCGATGAAGACTGATTACAGGATGCAGTCGTAAGAGGTTCGAATGAAGTCCAGCTCATGCGCTCAATGTGCTCAACTCCATCCACGACAAAGCCGGTGCGTCGCATATTGAATTCGGTAACGATTAAAAGTCGGCGTGAGTCAGTATTGGAGGGCCTCTTTAAATGAAGCGCGAGGTCGATAATCGATATTGAGGAGTTCCTGAAATTCATCACGCCGAGGCTCTCCGGAACCTGGTGAGGGATTTCGTATACCAACTCAGGGTCGAAAACCATGATTTGGCATATTTTGGCCACGTTAATTCCGTAGCTTTGATCTCCCAACTTTACAATTAAGAACTCAACCTCATTCGTGCCTGATTCTATAAGAATCTCTTGATTCTTCTTTGAATGATTCATAAGAACTAGAATCCCTGAAAGTCAGAATCATCAAGTGGAATAATCTGAGTTGATTTCAAGGCGATGGGCTTTTTACCAGCAGCCTCAACAGGTCTCGCCATGGGCACGGTAACAGGTGCGTTCGTCCTCTTCTTTTCTGATGTCACTGAATCCACACCGGAATTACGCCGCGTGAGACTTACTGAAGAAGTGTCGCCAGTGCCTCCCGAGACAAGCGTCGTTAAATCCGCAACTACTTTTGCCAAACTATGAGCTTGAGCGCTTAGCTCTTCGCCTGAGGCGGACGATTCTTCAGCGGCGGCTGAATTCTGCTGCGTAACCTTATCAAGCTCGGTAACCGCAATGTTAACTTGAGCAATGCCAGCAGACTGCTCATCACTAGCGGCGGCAATCTCCTTCATAAGATCGGAGGTCTTCACCGCATTCTGATTTATAAGCTCAAGTGAACTTGCCATTCCCTCAGTAATTTTTACACCATTTTCGGCAAGCTCTTTCGAATGTCTGATTTTTTCAGCGCTCTCTTTCGCCGCATTTGCGCTGCGCTGCGCCAAGCTTCGCACCTCTTCAGCAACAACGGCAAAGCCTTTCCCGGCATCGCCCGCACGCGCAGCCTCAACCGCCGCATTGAGCGCTAAGAGATTCGTTTGGAAGGCAATCTCATCAATAACTCGCACAATCAGCGCTGTTTCCTCAGCAGAAGTACGGATCGAATAGATCGCATCAGTCATCTTCTTCATCGAACTCATAC
The DNA here is from genome assembly GCA_964435675.1 of uncultured Bdellovibrionales bacterium. Lineage (GTDB taxonomy): Bacteria > Bdellovibrionota_C > UBA2361 > UBA2361 > CAYTAW01 > CAYTAW01. The sequence continues at coordinate 1,570 of CAYTAW010000287.1, read as the reverse complement.
CATCATTGGCAGACACTCTCACCGAATCAGCGAGCTGGAATGCAACGCGGGAATTGTCCGTATTATGCTTTGATACCGAGGATATCTCTTCCAAAGACGCAGCCGTTTCCTCAAGAGAGGCTGCCTGCTCAGTCGCCCGTTGCGCGAGTGCCTGACTAGCCGCGGCGATTTGGCTCGAAGAGCTCAATAGCTGTACCGAAGACGAGTCAAGATTTTTTACGATTTCACGCAAGAGCCTGGTAACCGAACGGTTGATGAAAAAGACGCTCGCTGCCGCTACAAGAAGCGCCACAACAAAGGCCAAACCAAGCATTGAGTATGCCAGGGGTCCAACCGCCGCCGCCTGATTGGCGCGCTCTTTAACCGCCGAATCGATCTTCTCGCTCAGAACCTCCATCTTTGACTCTAAATCAGAAAAAGCGCTCAGGAAGTTGGGAAACCGTTGAAGAGCCTCTGTATGACGAGGTCCGGCTAATGCCGCAATCTCACTTGCCGACGAAATATAACTTTCCAAGAGAGGACCCACATCTTTAATCGCCTCTGAAACTTCGTCATTAAAATTTAATTTGGCATTCGCCTTAATATGGCTGCGAAAGCTATCGCTGTGCTCTTTCAGGTCATTGAGCAAATCGTCAGCATTTCCTAGATCAACTTTGGAATCGCTGGTAGCAAATAAGATAGACAACACATCGCCGCGGAGCGCGTCGTGCATCATATCCGATTGCAAATGGTTATTTAATATTTCCCCCCCGAGCAGCGTCTCTTGCTGTGCGTGGATGAGTGAGGAAATTCCCCAGTAGGCTACCCCGACACTGGCAACCATCATCATGATATTAAGTGCAAGCGTGCAGGTAATTTTAGTATTGAAGCTGTAGGTTTTTCCCATGAGTTTTCTCCTGATAAATCAATCGGTTTAACGAGAGATTAGCTTAAGAGTATTCTGCACTATGTAAGTTATTAAACTCGCGGATAAAAACCCCACCTTCAGAAATGTCCGCCGTTTACCGATGTACTCTATGATCGAGTATATTCAACACGAATTTATGAACGAAAAAATCAAATCCAAAGCAGATGAAATCACACTTATGCTCGTAATGACTACGGAGGGTGATACATCCGGACTATCGTTAATTTGCGACCTTTTTAAGGAACTTCTCGTCCTCGTAAAGGGTCAAGGCGGGCAACAATCGCTGGAAAACACAATTGAATATGCAATCGCCAACGCCCAGTCTTATCCCGTGGTAAAACAAGTTACCGAGCAAATAATGCAACATCTTGAGGGGCGCCAGGAGCTCACGGGAGCCACCCCCTCCGCCTCGGCCATTAAAGGCGATAAAATCGATTCTCAATTTCTCTCCGAGTATCTAGAGAATCACTCGCTACTTATTGAAGAATTCGAGGGAATGGTGCTTGAAAGCGGATTTGGCGACAACGGAAATGGCGCGGCCCTGAACTCTATCAAGGGCTATCTTCACAATCTGAAAGGCGATTCAGGTGCGATCGGCCTGCACGGCATTGAATCGGTTTGTCATACCCTCGAGGACTTGCTTTCCGATTACCCCCTCGAGAC
>CAYTAW010000286.1:2974-4804 GCA_964435675.1 uncultured Bdellovibrionales bacterium | reverse complement strand
CCCAATAGACTAAGCGCAATTGGGATGATCGCCGCTGCAAATGAGATTCAAACTATTTGCAGGAAATTCATTTTTTATTATGAAGTAATTTTAGCAACTTACGCCCAAAAGCCGCCATAGGCTGCAGAAAAAGTTACCGGGCTGCCCAGAACATTGATCCCGCAACCAGTAACGCGCCCGCAACGGAAATTGCCACGATAATTCGCGATCGCGCTAGGCTATTCCGGGAACGCTCATATAACTTCAATACGGCGCGCAGGTCGAAAGACCGAAAACAAGCTATTCCGGGGACACCTTCGAAACGGTGCTGGTCAGAGAAATAGCCGACCAGGCCGCGCCGCCCCACGTATTCAGCACAATCCGCATCAGAGGTTAGCAGTAAAAACGGCTCCTGACGCTCAAGCAGCGTGTCGAGATGCAGAGCCGACTCGACTTCGCGAACATTCTCGCCGCTCAAGCCGAGTTCCTGCGCACATTGGTGCGCCTCACTCGATGCGCCAAGCGACAGGACCTGAGCCGAAACTTCATAACCGCGCAGACCTTCGAACAGCGCGCGACCATCACCTACACGCGGCGGAACGATATGGCAGCGCGCGATGATTGATTTACCGACCGCAATCAAAAGAAAATAACCAGCTTGCCCCTCCTCGAGCAGTGTATCGGTAAGAGAATCGAGGAGCACGCCGCGCTCGAGCATCAACTCTTCATCGCCAATCGTCACCTCGGAACCGGCCACATCCCCGTAGATGCAGTGCGTCGATCGCTCGACAATATTAGTCACAGGAAACAACGGGGAATGCCGCGGACCTCCGAGCGAACGCGCCAACGCACGCAGCGGCGCGCCACGCGCGTGCGAAACGAGCGCGGTAATCACCTCATTCAGCGACTCCTTTTTTATCCGATCGTCGAGAACCTCAATTGGCTCGGCGATAAAATCACCCAAGGGATCGATCGAAGTGTAGTGAACAAAAATGCGCTTAACCCGCGCCAAACGCCGCAGGTCTTTTTTGGATAATGACTGAAAAAGGATGTCGGTATTATCACTGCCCAAAGCGAGCGACTTCAGCGCAGCCGTATTTTTTGATTGTAATAAGTTTGGTTGTAATAAGTCTGACGACGTGTACGGTGGAACTTCACGTATTTCGGGGGATTCAACTACCTCTTGAACAGCCTCCCCCATGTTTTACCCGCTATAAGTAGACCGCACTCTGCTGGACAGCAATCTATAACACCGTATAAAGCAACACCGTATAAAGCAACAGAGTAGCTTACGAGGCTGCTTGCTCAGCACTTGCTGGCTTAAATTTCTTCTTTAAACGGCTCAGCTTCTTCTCCTCGAAAAGCACGTGCTTACGCGCAATCGGGTCGTACTTCATCTTGGAAGCTTTCTTTTCGCCCTTGAACTTCTTGCGGTTTTTACGATTAGTATAGAAAAATCCTGTTCCCGCAGACGAAACGAGAAATGTGGTTTCTTTATGAGCCTTAGCCATGTCAATTAACCCTTATCGTGTTGCTCTTGGTTCTTGCGATTGATAACGGCGAACGGGGGCAACGCGCTCCGCGCCGAAGCGCAAGTATGCACAATAAGTTCATAGTATTCAACAGGTAAGCCTCTAGTTAGGGCAATTAATTATGGTATACTAAGTAGGCTTCCGTTCCTTTAAGTAACCTTTTGAATTGACATGAGTTTTCTAAAAGTCCTCGAATCTCGCCAACTGGTTCAAGATCTCTCCGATCCCGAACTCGACAAAAAGCTTTCGGGCAAAGATTCGTTTTATGTGGGCTTCGATCCGACCTCGCCGAATCTGCATATCGGCAATTTGCTTCAGA
>CAYTAW010000286.1:0-2964 GCA_964435675.1 uncultured Bdellovibrionales bacterium | reverse complement strand
AAATAGCGGCATGCGCCCCATCATTCTCTTCGGGGGCTCGACTGGATCGATTGGGGATCCGTCAGGCAAAGCGAGTGAACGGCAGCTCCTGAGCCGCGAGGTGATCAGCAAAAATGTGGCGAGCCACAGTGCCATCGCGCAAAAGCTTTTCGAGCGCGCCGGGCTTAAGGCTGATTTCGTCGATAACTACGAGTGGACGCGTGACGTGACGGTGCTCGAATTCTTGCGTGATATCGGCAAACACTTCACCGTGAATTACATGATCGCCAAGGAAGTCGTAAAAACCAGACTCAATGGCGAAGGCATCTCGTTCACCGAATTTAGCTATATGTTATTGCAGGCCTTCGACTACCTGCACCTATACAAAACCAAGGGGTGCCGTCTGCAATTTGGCGGCTCCGACCAATGGGGTAATATTACATCGGGACTTGAGCTGATTCGCCGCTCCATTCAGGGCGAAGCGTTCGCATTCTCCGTCCCACTTTGCCTCGACAGTGAGGGGAAAAAATTAGGCAAAACAGCCGCGGGCGCTGTCTGGATCAATAGCGAGGCGCTCAGCCCTTATGAGTTTCACCAATACTGGTTCAACATCGCCGACGCCGATGTAGAAAAGCTCTTGAAGAGTTTTACGTTCCTCGAATTGGACGAAATTGCCGAGATTGTCTCCCAACACGCGCAGGCTCCGGAAAAGCGGCTGGGCCAGGCGCGCCTTGCCGATGAAATCACCAAATTCGTACACGGCGAAGGAGCGCTCGAAGAAGCAAACGCGAGCCGCTCGGTGCTTTTTGGCGGCGATATGTCGGGCATGTCCGAAGAGCAGCTCCTCGGCGTCTTTTCCGGCGTGCCATCCTCGGAGATCGATCGCTCTGAATTAGCGGCGACTACAATAATCGATATTTTGTTGAAGACGAAGTTGACGCCCTCAAAAGGCGAGGCGCGCCGCTTGATACAGAACGGTGGCGCATATCTGAACAACGAGCGAATTTCTGACGGCGCGGCGGCGCTTGCGGTAGTACTTGATGCTTCAAAGAGTATATTTGTCCTACGCAGTGGCAAAAAAAATTATCATTTAGTGAAAATTCAGGGATGAAATAGTGCCGATGAGAGCGAATCGATTGCAGTGCCTAAAAAGAGCTGTGGCCGTCGTTCTTTTGACCACGAGTTTCCTCTTCTGCACGGTGGTAGACGCTCAACCCCGATCCTCCGCCTCGTATAAGCAGCCAGGATTCACCGGTGAAGAAGAAGAGAGTGAGGCGGCAATTAGCCCGAAGCCAGGCTGGAAAACGCTGCCCCAGCGCACCGGTCGCGCGCCTAAGTCGCGACCGTGGTGGGCTGAGGCGCTGCTCTGGCTTCCCAACCGGGTGATGGATCTGATCGACGTATTTCGCATCGATGTAGGCGTAGGTCCAGCCTTTGGCGGCGTCGTCCGCGCAACTCAGAATGGACAAGCGGGGTACCGGCGCATGGTGCCGTTTTCCCTTCGTATCGGCGATTTCGGTAGAAAATCGCCGTTCTTGCTGGAGACTGACGATGAACGAGGCTCAGGACGGCAATTTAAAAAATCGGACGATCGCGAGCTGTGCACCGGAGAACTCGGTTTAGGGCTCGATTTGGGACTTGGCGCGTACGGCGGTATCTGCTCTGAAGAACTTCTCGATTTTTTCGCCGGTCTTTTCTTCATCGATCTAGAGGCGGACGATATTTAGCCGCGCAGTGCCCTACTGTGCTGTGCCACAACATGCCATGCTTGGGTAGCAGTTTGACCCCAATCAGATCCAATTGCGTAATCGAAAATACCTCGAATTGTGGCACCGACCGCCGGTGCATCCCACTGGATACAGATGACGCGATCGATTTTTACACGGTGCCGCTACCAGAGGAAGTAAGGAACGAGCGCCACTGCTGCCAACACTATGAGAACCGCCACTTCCGGTACGCGCGGGCTGGATAGCAGGCGCTGGTTGAGCGAATTGCCCGCCGCGTCGGCACTTGAAGCGGTGATGGCAGACTGCGCGCGCAGCGGCGGCGACTCAACCAGCGCACGGCGCTCTACACACGTGTCCACTCGAACGTCCCGGCGGGGAAGCGATTCACTAACGGCCTCGTCCACAAAACGGCTAATAGAAGAATCAAGCGAATCAAGGTCAAATCCATCAATCGGCGCAGCGGCGCCATCCTCGCGTACAAGCACCCCTGCGTCGAGCAGCCCGCACAAAACCTCATCGAATGTCAGACGGCTAAGCAGCGATCGCTGTCGCAGCTGATCAACGGTCATCACACCATCGACCAACCAAATTAAATCCTGCTCTTAAAGACTATACTCGCGCTCTTCAGGCGCGCCCCGAGCGACCACCGCATCCTCGGGAAGTCGTTTTTTCATCGCGTCGCGGTTCTCTTTAAGCGCAACTAAATCAAGCAGCACTTGCCCGACCGAGAGCTGAAGCTCACCGTCCGCTGGAGCTTCTACCATTTCGACGCGAAAATGATAAAAGCTGCCGCCGACAATTTCGAGCGCATACAGCAACTCGAGCGCTTGCTGCTGTAGCACCATGGCGAGCAGTTCCGGAGCGACATCCTCACCAGCGTCCTTCATACGCTGCGCGAGTTCGGCGAAGACCTCCACCTCCTCGATCCACGGTCTCGCGACGATCGTCTCTCTAGCGGCAAGCCGTTTTGCGACCATGCGTGCGAGAGGAATACCCTGCAACCGGAGATTAACAATTTTGCCCTGATAGAAATATATTTCGAGGGTGTTGTCCCCGGCGTGTACTTCGAGCGTCCCGTGGCGGCGCTTCTGTGAAATACCCCGCAAAATCTGTGCGATATTCTCTGCTGTTACTATTCCGGCCTGCATTTTCAGTACTCCGCTTCGTCTACTGAAATCAACATCAATACGAGATATCCGATCGCGACGAGCCCGATGTGGTACGGCATGAACCAGCTCAGATGTTCTAACATCCGCCC
>CAYTAW010000285.1:1667-4804 GCA_964435675.1 uncultured Bdellovibrionales bacterium | reverse complement strand
GACCGAATCAGTCACTGGCAGTACCGGGGGACTATCGATCAACACATAATCATACTCTTCAGCCAAGCTGTCGATCAGCGCCACCATTTCATTCGAGCCAAGCAGTTCAGCCGGATTCGGAGGAATGCGCCCACTCGGTATTACCGAGACGCCATCCATCAAATCTTTTACCACCACCTCGCCCAAGTCGCACAGACCGGTCAACACTTCGACCAGGCCCGCGCGGTCCTGCTCAACCTTGAAGTGGCGCATCAAACTCGGACGGCGTAAATCGGCGTCAATCAAAACGACCTTGCCGCCGGTGCTTGCAAGACTCGCCGCCAAGTTGACGGTAGTCGTCGTTTTACCTTCCGACGACTGAGCGGACGATACCAATATAGTGCGAGGCGGCGAACCTGCCTGCGAGAGCAAAATACCGGTTCGGATAGTACGATACGCTTCCGCAGCAAGAGAGCGCGGATTTGAAACGAAAACGATGGGTGGACGGGCCGAATCGGACACGGATGGAAGAGCCTCGCTCTTTGGCGATGCCGCGCGCGGCGTTGCTGTTTCGGGGGGCGGGAGCAAGCCGATACTCTCTTCAGCGCTGAACGAGGGCACAACGCCCAAAGAAGGTACTTTAAGCGACGACTGCACATCCTCTGGAGTGCGCAGCGAATTGTCGAGATAGCTCAACAGAAAGGCGAGCGCGACGCCAAACAACGCTCCTCCAAACGCACCGAGGAAAAGAAATTGTTTTTTGACCGGATAGGAGGGCCGCTGCGGAATAGCCGCAAAATCGACAACCGATACGTTTGACGAATTACTCTCGACCGCAAGGGAGGTTTCCTTGATCTGCTTAAGAACATTCTGAAGCAACTCACGCGATGTGGTCAACTCACGATTCAACACGTTGTATTGCACTTCCCGCTTGGACAATTCGAACGTCTGACTCTTTTGTTTTTCGAGTTCTTCTTTGAGGTTTTTTTCCTCCTCTAAAGACGCCTGATATTTCGCCTTTAGCCCGGCAACAATTTGCCCACGTTGAGCGGCAACCGACTCTTTTAGGCGCTGAATCTGCGATTTAAGCTGCTGCATGCGCGGATAGCTGTCAGTGAACTTGGCCGAGAGTTGTTGATATTCGGCGTCAAGCTTTGCCAGCTCCGAACGTATTGCCTGAGTCGACGCGTCATCATTCCCTGCCGAGTTATGTATGAGCGCCGCCTCAGCCTCTTGGTACATCTTTTCATCGACAATTCTTTTCGCCGTTGCGTCAGTCAAAAGCTGGTTCAAGCGCGACATGCGCTGCACGGTTATATTCTCATCTTTATTGAGCGCAACAATTGAATTGTTTTCAGCGTATTCAGCCATCTCGCGTTCGATGTCGGCAACCTTTTCACGCAGCTCCTCGGACTGCGTCGTCAAGAACTGCAATCCTCGCGACTGCTGTTCCATGCGCTTCTCGCGCACCCAGTCGATGTATGACGTCGCGTGGCTGTTCGCAAAAAGCGCCGCATTCACCGGACTTTCCGACGTTGCGGCAATGATTACGAGCGAAGTGCGCCGTACCGGCTTGACATCGATCATCTTCAAGTACCCTCTGATCAACTTAAGGGGACTGCGGTATTCGGTCACTCCATCGTAAACCGGCTGGGGGGACTCTTCTCCGGCACCCTCGGAACCGAATATCCGCGCCATAAATCCCTTGGGTTGACTCGCCGCAGTCATGCCATCACGCACCTTAGGAACGGAAAGCACTTTATCGGCAAGTGAAAAACTTTTGATCTCCTGGATCTGCGTTTCTAGGTAATTCGCCTCGCGGCTTTTCTCTTGAAGCATGTCTTCGACTTTCGTCGCCGATAAAACAGGTTCGTAGGTGCTGATACGGATTGTGCTTTCCGCAGTGTAGAGTGGGGTTACCGTAAATGCGTAAAGTCCCGTAAGTAGTATTGAAACTACGACTACCGATGAAATTAAAAATTTATACTTCCAGAGGATGCGCCAGTACTCACGGAGCTCAACTTCACTCTCTTCCAACTGAGGAATATCCGCACCCATGATGGGACCTGCTGATGGCAGCATTGTCGGTAGCCGTCGTACGGGCATCCTGCTTTTGTCATCGCTCATTAAAAGCTCACGATATCAAATACTTATCGTTATCCATTACCATCTCAGCGTCTGTTTCGCGCCCAGATCATTATACGTTAGGGGAACAAAGATTAGAAGCAGTTAAAATGCGTTCGATTCACGTCAATTAGAGAGCGGAATGCTTCCTCCGATGCCGAAATTAATCATTTTTGTAATTCCCTCGAACGTATCCTGCGACATGCGTTTACCGCTTGCAGAAGGCACACGAACGATATCGCCGTTCTTGAGCCGCACGTCAGGATACTTCCCTGATGAAATGTCTTCAAGCGCCATCACTAAATGACGCTTCTCTTTCGGACTAACTTCTCGAACGACCTCAATTTCATCTAATTTTGCGGCGTAACTCACGCCGGAGGCAGCCGCAAGGGCGCCCAGCAGCGTCATACGCTGTCCAAGCTCGTAAGCACCGGGGCTAACAACCTCGCCCTCAACAAGGACCTTGCCGGCTTCTGGAATTACAATCATATCGCCGCCGCGAACCGGGACCTCAACTGGTATTCCACCGCCCGTGCCGAGAACGTTCTCCAATGAGATTTCGATCGGCTGAATCGCCGAACCACTCTTACTTTGCAGGGCCAAACGTGCGCGTGCTTCAACATCGCTCGACGACGCGACGCCTGAGAGCTCGGCGGGAATGAAGTTGATGAAATTTCCCGCGGATGCTGAAACACCACCGGCTTCGCTAATCAGCTCGACGAGACTATTGGCTCCCTTTTTAAGAGGATAGGTCCCCGGCTTATCGACCGCCCCAAGCACGGCCACCTTTTGACTGCCAAAGTGACTCACGACAATAGAAACTTGCGGATGACGGACATACGAGGACAACCGCTTGGTCAGCTCTTTTTGCAAATCCGCTTCAGTCAAATTCCCGGCCTGCACGCCTCCGACGAGAGGAAGCGATAGAAATCCCGACTGCCCGACGCGCGCGGTCAAGTTAAGCTCGGGCACATCGAATACATTAATCTCTATCTCGTCCTGGGGGCCAATGCGGTAATTTGGATCGGTCGCAC
>CAYTAW010000285.1:0-1657 GCA_964435675.1 uncultured Bdellovibrionales bacterium | reverse complement strand
CCTGCGCGCGCTTTTGTAAAATCCCAATCAGCCGATCCTGCTGCCCATAAATATCGGCAAAAAACTTTTCGCGCTCCTCTTCTACGGACAAGATTTCTTGACCGTTCGAAAGCGCCTCCTCAACTATCTCAGAACGGGGCTTAGTAATGCCTCTTGCAACGCATCCTGAAGAAATCAGCGCTGAAATGAGCGGAACCAGCAGCAGGTTACTGCCGATCGGTGAGGATTTTTTTCGTGCACGTAGACACTTCATCGGGTGAACTTTAACAAACTATCACGATTTAAACACATCAAATCGAACCCCTATTCGCGCGAATCTACCAAATAATAACCAATTTTAACGCGACCTGGCTACGTATCATTTAGGGAAATCCGTGGTTACCGCGGTCAACTTGATGCCGGAAGTGCAATCGAAATGCAACTCTCTGCGGTAGATTACCTGGTTGCCAAGGCAATTTCCAATTCGAAGCGTCTCATCCTGCGCCGCATTCTCGGCTGTTTCCGGGTCACTATTGTAAAAGAGAAGAATATTTCCAACACGTAGCGCCGTCAGCGCGTCCCGGGATGAAGTAAATGAGCGAATCCCCACTATTTGCTGAGGCGCGGCGAGACCCATCGGATCACGCTGCACGCGCTCGAGCCAGTACTCCTTTCCAGGTTGAAAGGAGGTAAGCCGGTACTCACCGCTTCCCAAAAGGTTCACGCCACTGCCAAAATCCTCGCCGAAAATATCGCGGGTACGCTTTTCAAAAATGGGGCATTGAGAGAGAAATGAGACCAGCATTTGCTGTCGGTTAGCCGCCTCGCCCTCACTGCGAAACTTCACATCAACCCATTCTCGCGTGGCAATCTCGTTTGAGGTGGCGCGCGTGACACAGTTTTCAAAAAGCGGGCTACGAGAAGGATCCTTTCGGTGGCACGCTAGCAACGAATTGCAGATATCCGACGCCCGAATCGGCTGACCATTAGAAAAAACCAGCGCTTCACGAAGACGATAAGACCAGACTTCGAGCGCAGCATCGACTTGAAAGCTGTCAACCAAAACGAGGCTGAACAATCCTTTACGCGCGCCGCTCCGTTCACGCAGAATGGGATCGGCCACCGCATTTCGAATTAACTCAGCGCCAATTTCTCGGCTCGATACCAGATTCTCCTTTTCACTAAAACGGGGAACGCCGATCACCAATTCGGGCGGAATCTCCGCGGCGCAGGGCACAGGCGCGATCAAAACGGTTATAGTAAATACCGCCTCAGCAATGCGTCGAGTCGCGCGCGCAACCATCATGCTACCTCGCCGTTTTTCCATATACTTGAAATAACGGACTTGGGTTATTCGAGAAGCGCCCGTCCCCCGAAGAACATGCGAAGTTAATCTTCCAATACCTGCCATTCAGATTAGCCGCACCCTTATTAGCGGCGCTCACTATCAGGCGCGTCCTGCCGCCGAATTCCAGCGACTCGATATGCAAGCTGCGTGTGATTTCCTCCCAAATGCGGTTATCCTCGCTGACGAGTACGCGAAATGGAATCGGCGAGATCAGTGCCGAGCGCGGACTGCCGACTAGCTCAATAAAATTCACCGACGAACCCCGCGGCAGATAAAAACCTACCGAAGAGTAAAAAGAATCAATCGCTACGGGATCACTCGGCTCCCACT
>CAYTAW010000284.1:0-4807 GCA_964435675.1 uncultured Bdellovibrionales bacterium | reverse complement strand
GTACTGGAAGGCCGCTATTTCCGGGGTCTTCCGGTAATGCGCATCGAGGCCCGTGCCGTCGCGCCTTGAAAAGCCGAGCGACACTAGTGCATCGAGGAGATCCCCTGTGGCGCGAGGATGAAGGCCGAGTTTAGCCTCCAGCGTTTTGCCGGTCTGGGCATGCTCGCCCAGCTTTGTGAAAAGTTCCAATTCAACTGCTGACAGCAGCACCTTGGAGCCCCAGAAAGCGAAACCCATTTGCAATATAGGGGATGGATCTAGATGCACCGTCATATAGACTTCTTTGTTCTAGGCTTCATGCCCGTATAACTGGAATCGCTGCAGAGGAAAATGACGGTGCACGTCTCGCAAAGGCGGTAAAAACGATTGACGCGGTATCAAGTGTGCGCAAGCATAGCGGGGTGAGACTCTTCTTTAGGGCAACACAGCCCGCTATCGATATTTTTCAAATCGCGATTCATGTGGCCGCAATTACGCTGGCTGTATGCGTTGCGTACGCGTACAGCGAAACGCTCTCTTGGCCCCTCGTGCATGATGCTCCGCTTATGCACTATATTGCTCAGCGCACTCTCGAAGGGACCGTTCCGTACCTTCAGCTCTTCGACATGAATATGCCAGGAACGTACCTGCTCCACATGTTCTGCCTCATCGTTTTCGGAGAGAGCGATTTTGCATTCCGTATGTTCGATCTTTTTTGGCTCGCCATTACCATGATTGCAATAGCCGCTTTCTGCCGACGCATTGGCCTACTTGCCGTACTTGTTTCGGCCACACTCTTTGCTTCCTATCATTTGGCGATCAGTAACTTATCTTTGGCTCAGCGCGATTTTTTACTGTGCCCATTTGTCTTGCTGAGCGCGCATTTATTCTGCTGCTATCTTGAGCGCGGGTCGCTGTGGAGAATTGGGGGAGCGGGGGCGATGCTTGGTTGCGCCGTTTGCGTTAAGCCTTTCATCGGATTTCTCGGTCTGCTGTATTTGCCGTCGCTGGTAGATCGCGCGCATTTAAAAAAAAGCATTGTCGCGCTTGCGGTGTTTGCGTTCAGTGGATGGATTCCGCTGTTGGCGATATTTTCCTGGCTTCAGTATATCGGCGCAAACGGGGCGTTCCGCGAGGTTGTTTTCGACTATTTGATTCCTATTTATAGTGCCGTTGGTTCGAATTCGCTGACGAGATGCACGGATGAACTTTTACGCTTTATAGCAATCTTCATTCCGTTTGTGCTGGTTCCTTGGACCATAAAAAAGGATGTCGAGCATTATTGGCGCATGGTCTTCTTTGGTATAGTAGCCGGTGGACTTCATTATTTTCTGCAGCGTAAGACGTGGGCGTATCACCTCTATCCGTTAGCGCTATTTCTCTCGATTTGCAGCGGATCGGCGATTGCTTCATTTTGCAGAGCTTCTCCGGAAGGCACTATGAGCAGGTCACTGCGCGCAGTGTCGGTGACGTTGATCTTTTTCGGGTTTCTTACTTTTACTAAATTTTTTGCCCTTTCGAGACTTTCTACTCAAACGAAAAAGCTCGAACAGGTTAGTCGGCTTGCGGAAGATATCCGCAAGAACATTGAACCGGGCGACATGGTGCAGGTGATGGATACGACCTGGGGAGCAATTAATGCGCTCTACCGTCTCAACGTCAAGCTGCCCACGCGTTTTATGTATGATTTCCCATTTTTTACGAGGCCGGAGGAGAAGATCGTCACGCGCTTCCGCACTGAATTCGTCGAAGTTCTCAAGAGTCGAAAACCAAAGCTGCTCGTGGTCATTGCTGAAGCGTGGCCTGATAATACGGCAGGAAAGGGGCGCGTCCTGCAGATTCCGGGATTAATGAATCTTCTCGACAATTACTACGAAGTTGCCGTAGATGTTCCAGAGTATATTATCTACCGCCACAAATGACCGCGTCGATTGTCAGCCGAGTTGTTGCCGCCTATGACGATTGGATTGTCAAACTGTATTGCCTGATTCGCTTTCAGATTATCCATCAACGTTTTCTCGATGAAATTGGTCAATATCTTCCTCCCAAGGGAGCTATCTTCGATATCGGATGCGGATTCGGCCTTTTTTCGCTGTACTTCGCGCGGTGTAATCCGGGCGCGGCATTTACTGGAATCGATCTCTCGGCGCGGAGAATCGGCATCGCGCGTCGGGCGGCAGAAAATTTATCCTTAAAAAATGTTATCTATGATGTCGGCGACGCACGCAACATTCAAGTCGGCAAGACATTTGATGCGGTGTATATGCTGGACATCGTTCATCACATTCCCGAGAGTACGGTACCGGGATTACTGCAGGAGATTCATAGGCACTTGGCGAATGACGGCGTGTTAGTTATTAAGGACGTGGCGGATCGTCCGGCGTGGAAGCGCTGGTTCACATATTTATTGGACAAGGTGATGGACCCGCGCTGCCAGGTCGAGTATTGGAATCCGAAAAAACTAATTCATCTATTGAACGAAATTGGTTTTACCGTGCGCATTCATTCGATGGTCGATATTCTTCCCTATCCGCACGTGCTGTATATCTGCACAAAGAGTGCGTGAATTAGGCGAAGACCGGCTCAGATCTGTGAGCCGGGGAGAATGCAGCTCTATTTATAAACCTTTTCAAAGCCGGTTGCCGTTACCACTTTAACCGCCGCCGGCAACGAAAACGTATTGCCTGGGGTGGCTGAATAGGTCCCAAGTACTCCGGTGAAATCTTTTAGGCTGGCGAAATAGTCGTGCATATTTTTCCTGGTAAAGCCTCTCTGTATCGCGTCGGTGATTAACATGATCGAATCATAGGCATTTCCGGCTACGAAAAATGACGCGTCAGGAAAGCGGAGGTGATATTCCTGCCAGAACGCGCCATTCGGATCATCGGCGCTGACATACCATTGGCCTACGAGCGCATTCTGCGATGCCCTTACTTCTCCGAGATCTTCGAAGAGTTCGAATCCAAAAAGCGGCAGCGTCACACCCTGCTCTCGGGCCTGTTTAGCGAAAACGCCGCACTGACCCGGGATAAGCACAACGACAATGGCGTCGATATCTTTACGCTGTCTGACCTTTGTTAAAAAAGGCCGGAAATCTTTTACGGTAACCGGATAGCTCTGATCGAGGACGATATCGAGCTGCCCGTTATTGGCCTTATCGAACGCACGGGTAATAGAGAGCGCGCCATCATGCGTCGTGGCAATACGAGCGACCTTTTTATAGCCGCGCTTTTTCGCTTCAGGAAGTGCAATACGCGCTTCTTCCGCCGGAGTCACCCAGAAATTGAATACATATTTCTTACCCTCGCTAATCTTTGGATCCGACGCGATGGCCAAAAAAGGAATCCCTTTTTTCTCCGCAAGCGGCGCGAGCGCGTTGCCGGTTCCCGACGATACATTAATCAAAACGTCGACTTTTCCCAGGGCAAGCAGATGATTGAACGCGGTCACCGAATTCTTCGCTTGTAATCCGTCGTCTTCGTAGGTCAGGTTAATCTTCCCCTTGAGTGGCGCCGGCACTTTCTCCATCGCCAGTTCGAGAGCGTTCTTTATAGTGCCCGCAATGGATGCTCCTTCGCCGGTAAGCGGGAGTATGACGCCCACGTTCACCGTGTCTTCTGACGCCACTGGTTGCCCGAGTGCCACGAGTGGCGCCGACAACGAGATGAAAGCAAAGGTAACAAAAATAAAAAATAGGCCTATCGCGCGCATGGTTTAGGGCTCGTTTAAGAGAGGCTTGTTGAGCTGTTCTACCGGCTGCTCCGGGCGAATACAAGAGATTGAGAGCGTGGCATATTTTTTGCCGGCCCGCGTATATAAGACATTGAAATATGACGAGTTTTTATGATGGAGCGGACGCATCGTCGTGCACGAATGGTTCATCTGAATACCTATACCGCAAGTCTACATAATTTCAGGAACGCCGGTGCTTGGCCAATTTATCAATCATATAATTTCCGACTGGTTCTTGCTCATCTGCGCGTTGGTGATGTTCTTCCTTTTTACCATCGACGTTTTTGGATTGATCGGTAAAGTACTCAGCATTCGCGGCGCCAGACATCTCGATTTCAAAACGCCGATCGTCAGCATCGGTCTTTTCGGAACGTTCTTCGGAGTGCTAACCGGTTTGTACGGCTTTAATACCGCGGACATTAGCGGCAGCGTGCCGCATCTGCTCGAAGGACTGAAGTTTGCGTTCGCTATCTCCGTGCTTGGAATGTTTCTGTCCTTGACGCTCAACATCCTCGACAAATTTACAGGCGGCGTTGAAGATGATTCCGATATTTTGCGCAGCATCGATCGCCAGCTTGGCGGCGTGATCACCTCCATACAATCTCCTGCCGAACTGGTCAGTCAATTTTCAGAGATGAAAACATTTCTCAAGTCTCATCTCGAGCGTATCAACACATCGCTCGATAAGGCGCTTACGCAACTCGCGCGTGGCGCGACCGAGGAAGTAATTCGGGCGCTGCAAAGTATTATCACCGAATTTAATCAAAACTTGCAGGAGCAGTTCGGGCAGAATTTCAAGGAACTTAATAAAGCGTGCTACAAGCTCGTTGAGTGGCAGGATAATTACCGCAATCATGTTGATAAGTCCGAAGAATATTTGTTTGCGATTATTAAAGGACTGCAGGAAGCGCGCGATGCGGTTGACGAGCTGACGCGCAATAACCGGGAAACCCAAGACGTCTGTAAGCAGGTTGGCAGTTTAATTAAGACCTTCGATATTCAAACAAATGCGATGGCCACTTATCTGGAAAGCTGCAAGCGGCTCGGCGATCAAGCGGAAGGTTTCTTCTCCAATACCGAACGCGCTGTCGCGCTC
>CAYTAW010000283.1:0-4813 GCA_964435675.1 uncultured Bdellovibrionales bacterium | reverse complement strand
GTTCGAGTGAACTATTGATAACGGCGAATGATCCCGGCTCAAACTCATGCAGGTCGTTAAAAAAGGTATCAGGCGTCTTATACAGTGACTTGTATCCATTAACGAGATACCGCAGCAGCTGGTTGGGATTTGGTGAGAATTTCTTCGCGCTCAATCCGCTTAAAAATTTCACTTCGGATCCAAAATAAATACCGTGACCATCATGGTGCCAGTACAGCGGCTTTTCGCCAAATCGATCGCGAGACAACACGAGACTCGAGCTGCGGCTATCCCAGAGCGCAAAGCTCCACATCCCCTCGAAGCGCTCCATACAGTCGACGCCGTACACGAGATAACTTTTGAGCAGCACCTCGGTGTCGGATTCAGTGCGGAAACGTTCACCTCTTTTTTCGAGGTCTTCGCGCAGCTCGATATAATTATAAATTTCTCCGTTAAAAATTAGGTAACAGCCGCTTTCAAAGAAGGGTTGGTTTGAGCGCGGATCGAGATCGATAATGCTCAGCCGGCTATGCAAAAGATTAATATGCTGCGATCCGCTGCTGAGTGTTACCTGGTCGCGGGAGTCGGGACCACGATTTTTCATCAATTCGAGCGTGCGCTGTATATCGCCTTCAAAAAGACGCGCGTTTCCGATATATCCTGCAATTCCACACATAGAAAACAACATGGCCGCCAAAGTGCCTTAATGACTTCTGGCGCCCCGTATTAAGATGCGTTCGGGACTGTTTTGCCTTCTTTAAATACAATATCGCGCGAACACTAGCCGGTTAACCCGGCGAAATCTGGATACCTTTCCCACGTATACTATAATGTGGGGCTGGATCAGAGAACCCGTTTATTTAATGAAAAAGCTGACGGCTTGCCGCTTTTCAGGCAGAAGCGGTACATTCCAAACCCATGTATACGACGGGAATTCCCATCCTTTGTTTTCACTATAGGGCCAAACCATATGTCGCACCGGTCATGCGACAGGCGCGTCTATGGAACCCCTTTTCACCTATCTTTTTGATAACGGATCAACCAAAGGAACATTTCCCCGACGTCACGGCATTACCGGTGGATGCGTTTTCTGCGAAGGCAATCGAGTTCCAAAAACACTACGAACATATGAGCTCGAACTACTATGAGACGGAGCTATTCTGCCTGCAACGCTGGATCATTTTCAGCGAGGTGCTCAAAACACTCCCGTACGATCGCTGCTTTATCATGGACTCTGATGTACTTCTGTATTGCGATATTACTTCTGAACATCGCAAATACGCCGACTACGCCTTTACCCTGACCCACCAAATGTCTCCCGGTGAGTGCTATTTCAATGCGAATGTGGTTCACCGCTTTGCAGAGATACTTATAGAAACCTATCAAGAGAAGAATAATTACTATTGGTATATGGCGCGTGCCTGGTATCAACATACGGTAGATAACGGAGGTGCGGGAGGAATAAGCGATATGGCTTATCTCTACCTCTTTTCGCTTGGGTACTCAGGGAAGTGGCTCGATTCAATGCATATTGTTGAGGAGGCCACATTTGATCATCACATCAACACCGGGACCCCCGGCTTTGAAATGACAGAAGAAAAGAAAAAGAGGATTAGTTGGATTGACGGCCGGCCCTACGGGCATCACCTCGAGCGGAAGAGAGATATCCGCTTCCTTAGCTTGCATTTTCAGGGTGGCGCTAAGGATATTATCCATCAATATCTGCGTGAACCAACTGGAAGCATTCGCGAAAAGATCTATAATCCGGACTGGATTACTTCCGTATCGCAATAAGCACCACTTCATTCTGACACTCGTGGGCTTCAGGCATATCGGCGTTATTAAAAGCGTACATATGCGGCTCGAACCCGTGGTATTTGCAAACTGCCGCTATGTGCTCGCGCGAATAGAAATTGTGATACACGGGATATTGCGACCAGTTTATCTCCTCGTGGGCCGTCGGCGGCTGAAAGAAAATATTAATCACTATCTTTTTCGCCATTAACAACATATTGCGAAGCGGCGGATTTAAACCGGGGCAGTGTTCGAGCACGTGCTGCGAGTATACAATATCGGACCTCATCCACTCCTCGATGCTACAGGTCACAATATCGAGCTGTTTCCAGGTAAAATCGGGAAATTCGCCCTGCGCTTCGCCAATAAACTGTGGTGTCCAATCAGTCCCAATATAGCGAAATCCGGGATGAGCGCGAAAAAAATCGGCCAAGCAGTGCATTTCATTGCGACCGCCAACACCGACTTCAATCATCGAGCTTGCCTGACGAGTGGTAATCAGGTGCCGGATCTGATCGCGGCAGTAATTTCGCGCGTGACTCGAATTACGGAGATAGGAAAGAAATCCTTCCCCGGTTTTATACTCAGCCCAATGATTTACCGGCGCGTCACTCATGGTTAATTACGAACCTCACAAACAATTTCATTCTCCCAATACATGTTCGTATTGATGACCGCCGAGCGCAGTAAAACTAGCGCGGAGAATGCCTTTTCGCGCGGCGTTTGGGGTTGACAGTGCATGCTCATCAAGATGTTCGATCCTATCCCGTCGAGTAGGTGCTCGGGATAACGGGTAAAAATAAGTTTTCCGGAAAGATTCTCGACATACCAATGATGATTACTGATCTTGGCGGTGTTGAGCCAAATGTCTTTTCCGATATTCGGCGTTTCGATGTAGCCGCGCTTTGCAACGCGCGCCAGTTCACGGCAGGCACGCCGCGGATCGTCGACATGCTCAAGAACGTGCGAACAATAAACAAAATCGAATTCCTTATCTTTAAAAGGCATATCCTCTACGCTGCACGCATAGAATGGTTTTCCCTCAATCTGTTTAATTGGAATTCCCGCACGTCCGTAAGAATCATCATCAGGTGCTATATCAGCAAGATGTGTGGCAAATGGAAATGGGTCATGCCCGCTACCGATATCAAGCACCTTTGCTCCCGGTTGAATTTTGAAATCATAGTCGCGTGAAACGTAGAGAGAATATCGATTTTGCGGCATGCGCTGATATTGATCGTAGAGCTCGGCAAGCAGATCCGTTTCGAACTGCGGAATAGCCCGTACGAGCTGCTCGTATAGATCGATTCCCTCGACGAAATTTCCAGCGGCACATAAGCGCCGCGCTGTATCCAGCGCCTGAGTTACGCTCTTTTCATCAGTGAGCGGTACGCGTTTTTTTTCTCGCGTTACGTTGATCGGGGCTGCCTTCTTAGGGCCGCCGGCAATCGAAGAACCGGGAGCTATTCCCTTTTCCTGCGCCGATGCATTTTGAACAAGTGATTCGAGAATCGACTCGAGATCATTTACGGAAGTCGATGATTGCTGGTCCACAGGCGCTCCCTAAGGGTAATGGTAAGATAATCAGCGATTTAGATTGAGCGAAGCAGCGATTTGGATTCGTGATTCTCTCATCAAAAGTAGCGCATGAACCGCAGAATCGCGCTAACCAACTATCTGATTTTATTCATATTTATTTCCAGCTCTACGCACACTCACCCACAGAGAAGGTGGAAGCCAATTAACCTCGAGCGTGAGTAACATACATAAACCACCGTATCGGTTAATTATTACTCCGAAATCGACACTCCGATCATCGAAATATATTAGTGGCGAGATCTATTCAAATTAAATGATATGTTTTGGGACACGGTTAAATTAGTAACCGAAATTCTCGAGCGCTATGGTGGCGAAGAGAATCTCCTCGATCTTAACGGCGAAGACTCGCCGTGCCTTGCGGATTACGATCGCGTCGTGAAAACAGGTTCGCAAGAGGCGCGCTACATAACGCTCACCCAACGCCCTTTCGCTCACATCAATCCGAACTACCGAGCCATCCGCAGCGCCGATCGTAATTCCACAATCATCGGTCTACTAAAAGAGTCTCCGAAGCTGAGCGGCCCAACCCTTTGCCTCGAGAATCTCGAGCGTGAACCTGATCCTTTCGCTGCGCTCAAACGTATCGGAGAGCTTCTCGATCAGAACGGATATATTATTTTGGTCGCATCATTCGCGTATCCTCATCAAGCGGCGGCACGCGATTTATGGCGCTTCAGTCCAGATGGACTCTCCCAACTATTGAAAAGCGCCTCCTTGAATGTGCTTGAGAGCGGTTGGCGACTAAAGATCGATCCCGGCAAAGGAATCAAGAACCTTTCCGACGGTACGCCGCAAGAAATTTACTCGTGCTATGCCGTCGGCGCCCGCGCTGCGATTGCGCCCCGTTTTGGCAAAAAATTTCCTCTTCCGTATATAGCCCAAGATAGTGGGGCGGTACCAAGCGGTAGAGAGTTGCCAATCCCGACTCCAGCCACTCAATCCACTTCCTCCGCCGCGCCTCGCTGTCTCTTTTTAAATACGTGCTACGAACGATTCCTTTCTCACCACTATCAAGCAAATCCGGCGCTCATCAATGCCGACTATCGAACCCAGCTCGACGCACTCAATGGCACGTTCTTCGGAGATAGCAATTTCTATTCAACTGGACTGAATGCAGCGGGATTTTGCGCCGAAGATATCGTTATCAATTGCGCGCCAATGCAGCAGCAGTGGGCAAAGGAACACGGAAGTTCACAATCAGGAGTGGAGCTTGTATTTGCGCAGATCGACGCATTCAAGCCAGATATCGTCTACATTCAGGATATGTCCGGCGCCACGCCCGAATTTATTTCTCTCCTAAAAGAGAGGGGCATTCTGGTGGCGGGACAGATCGCCTGCGAAGCAACTTCACCGATCCCATTCGAGATGTTCGATATCGTTTTCAGTTCGTTTGTGCACTACGCCGAGGTGTTCAAAAAAGGCGGCATTGTATCCTATTACC
>CAYTAW010000282.1:0-4818 GCA_964435675.1 uncultured Bdellovibrionales bacterium | reverse complement strand
GATCTATCAGGTGCGGGAGCTGCAAATCAGCCGACTCCAGAGCGCGATCCAGGAACAGATCCGCGCAGTAATCCCGAACTTAAAAGGGGGCGAAGGTAACGAGATTCCCGCGTTTCGCGGTGAACTATTAGCGCTAAGCAAAGAACTCGAGAGCCTGGGATCCTCGCACGAAGTCTCGCCGATGAATATCATGGTCGAGCTGAGCAAAGACCTCATCGACAAGTCGGACGTCACCGTAAATGAAATCGATATCCGTCCAGACCGCGTGCTGCTCGACATTTCCGTTCCGGATTATTCGGCCGCCGACCGTATCGATCGCCTCCTTTCGAAGAAGAAAGAGCTCTACCGCCGCGTACGCAAGGAAGCAAGCAGTTATACGTCCGCATCGGGTGGACGCAACTTCAATTTTGAGTTGAAACTGGTGGATTAGTTATGGCGTTGGCAATTCGCACCTATATCGATCAAGCCATCGCCACAGTCCGGCCGCATATCGAACGCGTGCTCACGCTCTATCGCGGTTTATCGCCGCGCGAAAAGAACTTATTACTTATCGGCACGGCGGTGATGTTCCTCATCGTTGCGATGATTGTTGTCAGACCCATTAGCTCCCGATTTAACGAGCAGTCTCTGCGGCTTGCAGCGGCGTCCGCGGACGCGGCGGCGATTCGCGATGAAATGGTGCGTTACTTACGACTGAAGCAACGCCGCGCCGAAGTGGAACAGGAGTTCAAGAGCGTCGAGATCAAAGAGGGAGCTCTCTCGTATATCGAAGGACTACTGCGCTCCAAAGCTGGCATTGACCAAGGAGCGTTCACCATCAAGGACCAGCCGCCGAAACCGTTCGGCACGGAATACCAGCAGACCTCCTTCAGCGTCAGCTTTACCACGACCGATTATCCGCATTTAATCGATTTTCTTCAGGAACTCGTCGACGGACCTAAGCCGCTCATGGTAAAAAAACTCGACCTTAAAAAAAGCCGGTCGGGCGACAAGCTTGAGGTCGAACTCGAAGTCAGCAGTATCGCTAAAGAAGCGAAGTAAATTCCGGAATCCCGGTTAGATGAAAAAAATCGCATTCAAAATAGCGTCAGGGGTGGCAATTCTCTTCGCCGTGCTGGCGGTGGTGATTTTTTCAATTGGTAAAGGCCCCTTCGATAGGCTCGCTGAGCAGCAACTCATCTCACTGGCCCAATCACACGGCATCCGTTTAGTGCTTCGGCAGGGCGCGCTGCGCATGTACGGGGTATATGCGGAATCGGGCGAAGCGTTTTTTCCCCAGTCGCTGGTCCTCCTTCCCTTTAGCCAGCTACAAATTCGCCCTCAATTAAGCCAGCTACTCAGCGGCGTTCTTGGCGCCTCTATTGAAGCGCAAATTGCCCACGCCGCAGCCGTTCTAAACGTCGCCCAGGGTAACGACGAGCGTGTTTTTCTTGATCTCTCGGTGAAGGACGCGCAGATCGCTGAACTTCCATTATTCGCATTTGCAGGCATCACGGCGGGGACAGGCTCGATCTACGTAGAGAACGCAGACATCTCGCCAAAGCTAATTCGCAGCGGTATCTTCTCCCTCACCGCTGAGGGAATCAGTCGGCCGAACACCTCTCCGCTGCGCCTAACCGTGTCCGGCTTTCCATTTACGCTTGATCTTCCGGCGATTACCGGCGCATCTCTCACGGTTCGCGCCGAAGCAGGTGCCAACGTCATTACCCTTTCAAAATTCGAATCCCTCTCGTCTCTCGGCGCCTTTTCCGGCGGCGGCGAAATCCGGCTGGACGACTACTTGAAAGTGCTCAGCGTTGGACTCAAAGGGGAAGTTCACTTGAGCGACCAGGGCCACACAACGTTCCGTTCATTTATGCCGTTAATTAGCGGCGGCGCGCTTAAGATGGATACGCACTCGTTTAAATTCGAAACCTCAGGCACTCCGCCGGCGTTGCGCACCCGCTTTACCGCACTTTCCGATTAATCGTCAGAAACGACAATGACGATGCGTTTCAACCGCTTCCCGCATACTGTTGTTTTATGTTACCCTGCCTGACGTCATGGTTACGAGCTTAATAATTGCCGTTTTATGCGCCGTCCTTATTGTCGTCGGCGGCTTGATTATAAAAAAACGGCTTACGGGCGATCAAAAAGATCATTTACTGCGGTTGATCGAAGAGATTAAAGAGATCAACAGGCAGATAGATTCACTTCAATCAAAATCGGCCGATCTGATCTCCAAAGGGCAAGAGGAAAGCGCTCGCGAGCAGCTTGACACCGCCAAAGCGTCGCTCGCTGCCGAAAAAGACAATCTTAAAGAAATTGAGCGAAAACTCGACAGCTCTCAAAAGCTGGTGGAACAAAAAGAGGCGATTCAGCAAGATTTAAAATCGGGCAAACTCGAAGATGAGCAGAAGATGGCCGAACTGATGGCTTCGTTTGAAGATATTACCGCCGAGTCGGTAACGCTCGAACAGCAACTGGCCAATTCAATGAAAAATCTGGATCAGATTTTGGCTGAAGTACAGCTCACCAATGATCAAAAGGCCGTGCTCCAAGATCTCTCCGGAGCGCTGACCTCATCTGGCGCACGGCTACGGGACCTAATCATGGAATATCAGACGTCCAACGAACGCCTGCAGGCGCTACAGTCACAGCATCAGGATCTCGAAGAAGAATATACACGGCTAGTAGAACAGCAACTGGGAGATTGATTGGTTTTGGGGCGGTCCCCGCAATCTGCAACTGTTACTCTGATTCTCTTGCCCCTACTGGGAGCCTTGAAGCGCCCACGTGATCAATCCCGGTAGAACAGCCTCTGTATAGCCCTGATCGACTAATGCGTCCCAAGCCTCGCGCCACTCACGGGCTGCCTGTTCCGTCATCTTGCTGGCGATGTCTCGCTCAAAGTGCTCGGGCTGATTGAAGTAAATTGCCATACTGTCTCTGAACTTTTCTATTTTCGGTTTCGCGTCGCGATCGCGCCTGAGGATCAGTCGCTCTGCGAGATCTTTACAGACTGGATTTTCGCGCACGATGCGCTCGAATAACGTGTCGAGATCCAGTCCCGGCTCTTTCTCGCGGATTCTCATCGAAGCGTCACCGATCTTAGACCATATGAGTTTCCTCCACTCTTCACGGGCTATGAAACCGCTCTCACCTGGGAAACGCCCTTTTTCATCAGCTATACCTGCGTCGCTCTCGACGCTTTCCATGAAAGCTAAATAGACGCCGCTCGGTTCTGCGTTCGAATTGTACCCTCTTCTTGCCGTGTGATACTTCTCCGGAAGCTCAATGCCTCGCACGCTGTCTGTACGCAGATGCATGATATATTTGAGCAGCCGTTCGTTTACGGCATCGTCGGTTAGCCTGAGCGCCATCTTAATATCGTGATTTACCAAGCCCCTTCCGAAAATCTCTATTTGAGAAACGATTTCTATCGGATCAGCGATAGGATATCTCTCCTTTGACTTGAGCGCCGCGCTCTGCCACAAGGTGCGGTATAATTCCTTCTCCTTGCTAGTCAGCGATGAGGTTTCGATGCCGGCCGGATCAAGCGCCTCAAGATTCTTCTCCTCACAGAGCTCGGTGTAGATTTTGACTCTGGCAGAATTGCGCGCTTGGCGAAGCTGCCGGTAATAATTAAAGTCCCCCTCAAAAGATTTTAGCGCGCCTATGACATCACGCACGGTCAAGTCCGCTCCCGGATTAAAATTGACAATTGCCGTCATGATATCAGGCACCTCACGCGGTGAAATTCCGAAGGCGCCGTCATTTAAGTCATTACCGTCAGCGGCATATTCATGAGCGATGCGATCGCGGTTTCTCGTATCATTCAAAGCTTTGAGGGCATCGGGACTGATTCGATCCTTGCGCAATAGATTTAATTGCCACTCCTCACGCGTACTCGGCGTGCTGGCTAAATAAATTGCCTTCGCGACGCCGTTTTTCAATACCGGCACGATATTCGCAAGCGGTGCGTACTCCTCTACATAATAGGAAGGTTTCGGATCGATCAGCCGCGTCGCCGTGAAAAATAATGCCGCTAACTCTCGGGCATGAGGCGTAAGCACCCGCGCGCCCTCAAGCGTGCGCTCTTCCGGAGTCCGCGCAAACCCTCGCAGCGCGTTCTCCATGGCGTCAGCCTGCTTATGATAATCACGAATATGCGGCACAAATATCTTTTGGAAACGTGCCATCAAAGAGCCAAAACCAGGAACCTCTTGGCGCGCGCGCAGATCGACAGGATTGGCCGATGCGAATACAAGGGTATCCTTACCGGTGAACGTAACGAAACGGGTGGAACGGTGCGAGGCACGCGCCTCATACATCGACGACGTCTCAATCTGCAATTCACCGCGTTCGATAAAGGCGTTGAAAAAGACCGTCGCCCGGCTATCCAACCCCTGCAAAAAGTCCTCAAAATGAATAAGATTCGCTTTCAAGTACGCGCTCTCGGCCACTATCGGATCCCGCGGTGCCAATTGCAGCTCGGCAGGCGGCCGGGCGTTATGGCTCAAACCACCCATGGGGATGGCATCTGCGTGCCGATCAGCTTCCGGAAGCTTGACCAATATCCCCTCTCCCATCGAAGGATTAAAGCGATATGGTTGGGCAAGCATGTGATGCTTCCGCACGCGTTCTATTGCATCAACGACGGACATGTTCTCACGCTTGATGTAGTGGTTCACCAGTGACTGATGGTCATTTGCCAGATCCGGTCCGATATCCGCAGCGAGTATAAATCCCTCATTAAGACTCCTTCCCAAAGCCGCGGATTTCGATTTCAGTTCAGCGATTAATGCGCTGCGGCCGCTCACTTGATCAGCAATCGTC
>CAYTAW010000281.1:0-4859 GCA_964435675.1 uncultured Bdellovibrionales bacterium | reverse complement strand
TCACCAACCCGCTCGACGATTACATGCGGTTGTACTTGGTCTAAGTCACTCCGCGTATACTCGCCGGATAGCACACCAATAACCAACGCGAACTCGGCCCGCTGCGCACTGACAATATCCCCATCGGTGTCGCCGACCATGAAGGACCGCGAAGGGGGAATATCGAGTTTGGCGCAGATCCCCTGCAGCTGAAAGACTTTGTCGCGCCAACTCTGTCCGCAAAAACTAGAAAGATACAGGATATGCTGATTAATACCCACTGGCGCCAAGTGCTTGCGAATTAAACTTTCATGTTCGCTGCGCGCAGTCGCCACGGCAATCGTTAAGCCCATCAAAGACATCTCTTCAATCGCTTCCAGAGTATTCTCAATGAGGCGCGCGGGGGGCTGTGAATCACGATCGAAACGCCTCCAGAACTCGGCAACAAAGTCCTCGCGTCGGCTCTCTTCCACACCGTGAAATACCCGTCGGTTCCGCGTCAGCTCCGGCAGCATCTCATCCGCGGGGGCCGGCTGTCCCATGAGGGGAAATAGTCTGCGAACTTCTGCATGAAAGTGGTCGTGCTCGTGCTCGATTAACGTACCATCGAGATCGAACACTCCAAGTTCAAGCGTAATCATTTCATGACAGATTCAAAGACCGCTCGTCCGGTGTCGCAGCCAAGAAACCCGACAATCGACTCACTGGCTCTTTCCGGATGCGGCATGAGCCCGACGACATTTCGCTCGCGGCTGCAAACGCCGGCAATCGCCCGCGCCGAACCATTGGGGTTGCTCACGCGATCGTTTTCATCGACATTCCCCTGAGCGTCGCAATAGCGGAAAATTACTTGACCTTCGCCTTCAATGCGATCGAGCTCGTCCTTTCCGGCATAGTAATTACCCTCACCATGGGCAATCGGACAGGTGATAATCGAGCCTTTTTTATAATTTTGCGTAAATGGGGTATTTTTTTGCTCGACCCTAATATTCACGAACTGCGAAAGAAACTTCATCGAGCAATTCTGCAGCAGCACGCCCGGCAGCAGACCCGCTTCGCAAAGAATTTGAAAGCCGTTACAGATTCCAATAATGGGGCCACCGGCGCGAGAGAATTTACTAACCGACTCCATCACCGGCGAAAGTTTTGCCAGCGCCCCAGTACGCAAATAATCGCCGTATGAGAAACCGCCCGGAATGACAACTACATCCTGCTTCCCGATATCGCTCTCTTTATGCCAAAGCAGCTTGGCGTCGCCGCCAAGCACACGGCCAAAGACGTGCAGCATGTCGTGATCGCAGTTCGATCCAGGAAATACGACTACGCCGATTTTCATTGCGCCACCTGCCTAATCTCAAAGTCTTCAATGACCGGATTCACGAGGAGCTTTTCGCAGAATTCTTTAACTTGCGATTCGACGCTCTTTCCCGGAGCGTCAGGAACGGTAAGTTCAATCAGCTTGCCGACACGCACATTCGACACACCGTCCATTCCGAGATTGATCAGACCATGCTCCACCGCCTTTCCCTGTACGTCGAGCACCCCCGCCTTGAGCCGCACAAATATCTGTACCCGCATCAATCCTCCTTTAATGCACGTGAAAAAATATAATCTACCTGAGCCATGTGGCGCTTCAAATCGAATATGTCGCCGATCTCCTGCTTGGATAAGTGTCCCGCAATCTCCCTGTCCGATTCGACCCGCTCGCGGAACGAACCGCCGCCATCCCAAGCAGCCAACGCATGCGTCTGAACTGCTCGATAGGCGTCTTCCCGCTTCATCCCCTTGTCTGCAAGCGCGATTAGCAGCGTTCCGGAGAAAACCAGTCCTCGCGTGAGATTAAGATTTTCGAGCATGCGATCGGGATATACGACCAAACCCTCTACCAGACCCGCAAATCGGTTCAAAAGGTAATCAGCGGCGATGAATGCATCCGGAATTATAACGCGCTCGACCGAGCTGTGGCTGATATCGCGCTCATGCCAAAGAGGAACGTTCTCGAGTGCAGAAACCAAGTAACCACGCAACAGCCGGCAAAGTCCGGTAATATTCTCGCTGCCGATTGGATTACGCTTATGCGGCATGGCCGAAGAGCCTTTTTGACCAGCGGTAAATTTCTCCTCAGCTTCACGCACCTCTGTTCTTTGTAAATGACGAATCTCGACCACCGCGCGCTCAATTGACGCGCCAAGCAGTGCCAGCGCAGAGAAAAAAGCCGCGTGACGATCGCGGTGAACTACTTGAGACGGAACTGCCTCTGCGTCGAGACCTAACGCAGCGAGAACTTCTCTCTCAACTTCAGGGGTGACAGAGGCGAAGGTGCCTACCGCACCAGCAAGCTTACCAACGCACACCTCTTTGAGAGCCGCTTTAAGCCTTTTTTCCGCGCGACCTATTTCGGCGTACCATGAAATAAGCTTTAACCCGAATGTAGTCGGCTCACCATGAATCCCATGGCTCCGGCCGACCGTCGGCGTATAGCGAAACTCTTCCGCGCGCTTCCTTACTACAGCACGAACTCGGGCTACCCCCGCTAGCAAGAGCTCTCCCGCCTTTTTGAACTGCACCCCGAGCGCAGTATCAAGAAGATCGTTGGATGTCATGCCGCGGTGCATAAAGCGCGCCTCAGGACCAACAATTTCCGAAACTGACGTCAAAAAAGCGATGACATCGTGCTTAACGTGCTCTTCTATCTCTTGGGCTCGAGCAGCATTAACAGCTCCGCGTTCGCGCACAATCTTTGCCGCTTCCTTTGGCACAACTCCGCTCTTTGCCATCGCCTCAAGCGCAAGCGTTTCGACTTCAAGCCAGATGTTAAGCTTGTTCTCTTCGCTCCAGATGGCGCTCATTTCGGGACGGCTATAACGTGGGATCATATGGTAACTTTAGCGAGGAAGCGCAATTAAAACAAGACTTTAGCGTCCTGAGATATACTCGGCGTTTCGGTGATTTAACTAGCGAGCGCTCTTACCGCAAGCTCGCCGACAGAGAGCGCACCAGGCTGAGATAAATATGCGCCTTCAGCTAGATCTGCAATCGGGGTAGGCCCCGCCACCGACGCACAGCAAATCGCCCCCTGCCAATGAGAAAGGTGCGCCTCTGCAGTCTTCATCGCATGCTTTGGGGTATTACTGTTCTCGCTCAAATGGGCGAGCACTATGTGCGAGAGTTCACTGTTCGCGATATCAGCCAAGAAGGAAGCGGCACTGTCGTTGCTTAAATGCCCATGGGTCGAGGCGATACGCTGCTTTAAATGCCACGGATAATTGCAGGTTTGGAGCAGCTGCTGGTCATGATTCGATTCGAGTACGATTCCGTTTATCTGCGTAAACGCGCCGCGAATATGAGGAGTGATTCTTCCTAAATCGGTGATAACGCCCAGACGAGTTCCTTCATTCGTAAGTACGAAACCCACCGGTTCCTCAGCGTCATGTTGGGTAGGTACCGGCTGGACACGGAAACCATCCACGTCAAAATTATCCTCGGTGCGGAATACCTCGAGGTGGTAACAATCTTTTAGGTATGGAGCGGCGCCCTTATTCGCATACACGGGTATACGGTGCTTGCGACTGAATGAAGCGACGCCGGTGATGTGATCGCTGTGTTCATGTGTGACCAAAATTGCGGAGATTTCTTGAGGGCGCGAACCGATTCGGGCAAGTCGTTGCTCGACCTGACGGCACGACAGTCCGATATCGACTAAGAGTGATGATTTTGAGCTCGCGACGAAGGTGCAATTTGCTTTACTGCCGCTGGATAGACACGAAAACCTCATAGAGTGGCAGTATTCCGTATCCCTTTATCCGTGACAAGCTGGGAATGGTCAATTCTTTTGCCGCGGTAGCCCAATCACGCGTTCTGCGATAATCGAGCGCTGAATCTCCGACGTCCCCGCAGCGATAGTGCGTCCGCGCGAATAGAGATATCGATGGGCGGCCGCCCCAGATAACTCATCAGTTTCGCCGAGCGCGGCTAAGTGCCCGAATCGCTCAAAGCTTACGCGGGCTAACTTCTGGAACGTCTCAGACCAGGCGAGTTTATCAAGAGATCCCTCGGGCCCAGGTTTCGCTCCCTTAGCGTAGGCAGTTAAATGCTTATATGCCATCGCGCGGATCGCGCAGGCGTCGATTATGCAATCTATTAGTGCTGACGATGACGGTGCGTACGGCGATTTATCGTTCAACAGTTCGCGCAGCGCGCTCTCCGATTGCAGATGCCGTGAAAATGTTAGCGCAACGCGCTCATGCATTAACGTCGAAACGGCTATCTTCCAGCCGTTTCCAAGCCCGCCCACAACGTTATCGCTTGGTACAAAAGTCTTATCGAAAAACACTTCATTGAACTCGAGATCTCCGCTGATCTGGCGCAACGGCCGCACGGTAATTCCCGGTGAATTCATCGGAATCAGTAGATAGCTTAGGCCTTTATGCTTTTCCTTCTCTGCAGAAGTCCGGCAAAGCGCAAAGCACCACTGCGCGATATGCGCGAAGCTCGTCCAGACTTTCTGACCAGTAACTTCAAATCCCCCGTCGACCGGTTCGGCGCGAGTTTTAATTGCGGCTAAATCACTGCCAGCGCCAGGCTCGGAAAACCCTTGGCACCAAATCTCTTCACCGCTGAGAATCTTTGCTAAAAACCGCGCCCGCTGTGCATCGCTTCCGTGCTCGATTAAGACTGGACCGACCATGGTCAACCCAAACAACCCTAAAATCTGCGGCGCACTTACGCGCGCAAGCTCTTCGAGCACAACAGCTTCCTCGACCAGAGAAAGTCCTCTGCCGGCATACGCTTCAGGCCAGTGCACCCCAAGCCATTTGCCAGAGGAGAGCATCCTCTGCCATTCACGACCTACGGCGACGAAATCATCGAGAGTACTTTGC
>CAYTAW010000280.1:0-4863 GCA_964435675.1 uncultured Bdellovibrionales bacterium | reverse complement strand
CCTTGATGCTGCTCTGGAGCCCAACCGGATTGACCATGATTCCCCTGGCAATCTGGGGCTTGTTCCATATCGGAACGCTGCTTGGACAACGGACGCGGTGGTCGACGGCGGCCGGGATACTGGTGCTCAATATCCCCTGGATTCTGCTCTTCTTATCGGTTTCTCGCGTCACACAGTATGTGAGCAAAGAAACAGCCTCCACGCGTCGAGTGGCATATGAAGCCGCCGAGACGAGCGATACCGGAGCTATTCCCGCGGCAACGAGCAAAGCAGCCGCAATTCAAAAAGTAATTCATGAATGGGCGGGACCAGAGAATCCGCTTATTCTTTTCTTGGTAGTTCCAGCGCTCTTTCGATTGCGCAGACCGTACCGAGCAACAATCACCGCAAGCTTACTATGGACAGCGATATTAGGCAGCGCTGGCGCCATTTATATGCCTCAGCTTGAACTCGATCGCATGCTTTTAGTCGGCGGATTAATCGCAATCGTCCCAATATCCGCGCTGGTCGCAAACCTAATGCTTTCATTCCCCGCGGTGACCTTGCGAAGTCAGGTGCTTACAGCGCTATGCGCCGGATTCTTTTTTGCCTCACCATTCTCGGTAGCGTCGGTGCTTGTAAATCGCACCGTCGAGCACTACCAGATAGCTCAACCGATTGTGCGAGAACTCGCTGCGGCCATTGACGCCTATGGCGGGCCCGGCCGCGTTCTTTTCTCCGGATTTGTGCTTCACGAATTGAGCGGCGGACACCTCGCACCGCTCGTGTTCTGGACATCTCACGAACTCGTTGCGTCGAGCCATGTTCATGATAAGTGGACGTACACCAACGTCATTCCGCCGGATTTCAGCAAGAAAGGCGATCAAGGGATCGA
The DNA here is from genome assembly GCA_964435675.1 of uncultured Bdellovibrionales bacterium. Taxonomy (GTDB): domain Bacteria; phylum Bdellovibrionota_C; class UBA2361; order UBA2361; family CAYTAW01; genus CAYTAW01. The sequence goes on along the minus strand of CAYTAW010000280.1, from coordinate 3,989 downwards.
AGAATTTTCCGATATCCTAAATGCAACTGCCGTAATTGCGCACGACAAGGTTTGGATTCAGTACTATCAGAATCACCCGGAGCGCTACACTGAAAGGTGGCACCAGGATCACTTCCATTTGTTCGAACGCGCAACTCCTAATGCTTCTTTTTTCATGCGCGGCAGCGGAACGGTCGAGGAAAGATCTTCCAATCACATTGTCATCAAGGCGCATACTCCCGCTCTGCTCTTAAAATACAACTATTTTCCATTTCTTCGATCGAGCGCTTGCGATATGGCCGGAGAGAAGGTGTCGGAAACGATCACCCTAATCTCCCTGTCCGGCTGCCCGTTGAATACCCCAATTGAAATCCGATCAGCCGGGCCGTGGGTGCGATTTTTCCCGGAGGGAAAATGAAAACCTCCTCTGTCTGCGATGCGTTAATTCTAATCGCGCTCAGCACAGCGGCACTCTATTGTTCAGAACTATTTTTTTCTCCCTACCTCGAGCATGCCGCAACCAATACGCACTGGAAGATGCTAATACACGCCGGATCGAATTCTACCTTCTGGTGGCTCAGCTTCGGAAAGTCCTTCCAAATAACCGGATTGGGTGCAGCACTTACCGCAGCTTCAGGCATTCTCGCGGCGCTCGTTTTCGCCGCGGCCTATCGACCCGGCGAGAGCCCTCCCGGTCACGCTCACACTATTGTTCGGGCGCTCTCGCTTCCGTTACTGCTTCTTACGTTGTTCAATCTGGATGCGCCATTAATGGTCACTATCGCGCAGAGCGCGGCGACTATAATGGCCGCAATTTACCTCGGCACAACACCGCGCGACACAATAACACGCGCTGTGTGTATCGCTGCAATCGGGGTAGTTGCAAATCTTATATTCTGCAGTCAACTTACACCGTACTTCTCGGCGCTCCTCGTAGTGAGCGCGCTGATTAGAGCAACGGACGAATCGGCAACGAAATCATTCAGGCCACTTGTGGGAATGGCTTTACTTTCGTCAGTATCGCTAATGATTTCGGTTTCGACGCAGCTCAAACGCCCGCCCCTTCCGGACTTCGGCTTTCCGGGTAATGCACGTGTAGTCTCTGACGACGGCATTGCGGGGAATGTCACTCCGCTCGTCGGCGAAGGAACCGTAATCGCTTTTGTCGATCGCATGGCGTTGCGGCACATTTTCGGAGATGCCAGCGCCGTCGCTATATTAATCATAGGTTTCGCGCTATTCAGACGCCGACAGAATCGCGATGCGCTCTGGTGGTGCAATCTGCTTCTGATATTTGCGCTATTTTGGGACTCACATCTGCCCGAATATTTAAGCACCCTCGGACCAATAGAGACCGCGCGGCGTATCATGCCCGGCACGTTCCCGTTTACCTTCACCCCGCTCGCAATGGGACTGACCCTGGTGTTTTTTTGGCTGCTGCGCGACGCGGGAATACTGCGAGCGGCTTTAATTATCGGTCTTCTCCCGCTCTGCATTTTCTATCCCATCGGCCGACTCTCCGGCGCCGACCATCACGTAATGCGCTCGGTCGCAAAAGAAGGAGGCCATGCGAGTGCTTCGCCCTCGTATGCGCTGCTTAAACACGAAAATCCCCGAATTATCGACACGCTCAACGGACGCAATTCGCTCCGCGCATACTCAGTTGCCGAACTTGGCGGCTCCGTCCTCACCTCGCATCGCAATAAAGAGAAGCTTCGAAAGCTTCTAAGCGATGGAAAAATCGAGACTCGGTGGTCGCCAAAGCGCGGCGCGCAGTATGGGGATGAATGGATCGAGGTACACCTCCCCCATCTGACTTCGATTTACGGAATTCAGGCGCAGACGGGAAAGTATTTCAGCGACTTCCCTCGCGGATTGGCAATCGAATCGTGCAATGGAGGCATTGATCAGCCGCGCACATTAGCGCTGCGCATCCCCCTGTGGCAGGGCGGCATCGAGATTAGTGCGGCAGGTTATCCATACTATACCGGGCAGCACGACGTGACGGTTTATCTACCCAAACCAATAAGCGCGCAGTGTCTCCGTATTTCGCAAATTGCCGAATCACCTGACTTCGACTGGTCGGTTGCCGAGCTCCGTCTTCTGACCAAGTGATCCTAGCCGAATTGTCGGCGCTACTTCAGGGACGCGGCAATCGAATCTAAAATCGCGTTAATAAAGCGGGGGGATTCATCGCCCCCGTAACTCTTTGCAATTTCAATAGCTTCATTTATGGCAACTTGCGCAGGAATGTCGCTCAAATGCTTCATTTCAAATGCGGCGATGCGCAGAATATTGCGATCAATTTTACACATACCGGCGACCTTCCAATTCAAAGAGGCAGCCTGAATGATTTCATCAATTTCCTTGAAGTGCTTGAGCACCCCATCAATGAGAGTCCTGGAAAACACATAGTGCTCGCATGGCTGCTGCAAATCTAAATCCGGGTGATGCAGCGAAAAATATCCGTCTACGGCCTCGGCTGTCCAGGCATTAAGCTGGTCGCAACCGTACAATGCCTGAAGGGCTGCCTCACGGGCATTTCGTCGAGAATGCATCATAGCACTAGAGACCTTCGATTACTGAATCAGTCCGGGAATTCCTTTATACCGCTTCCAAGGAGCAGCTCTCAAGCACACGCTCAGAATTCCCAAAGTATCACCTAAATCACCGCTCATGCCTAATCTCCGGATCAAGACCAGCACTCAAACCGCGACCAGTCGCAAATCGCCGCAATTCGTGCATCCGAGACTGCTGCTCAACTAAATTTTGCATGCATTATCAGCATCTTACCAATTGCTAACAGACCGAATTCGGGGCGATTTGACGATACGAAGATGGCGTTAGGATCCGGCCTCTCATTTAAATGAGGTGCCCGAGCTTCGTCCTTTTCGTTTCGAGATAATTCTTAGAATACTCGTCGTGCTCATGGATTACCGGAATGCGCTCGATGACATCCAGCCCGAAGCGGCGCATGGTATCGAGCTTGCGTGGATTGTTGGTCATCAAGCGAATTTTTTTAACGCCAATCGAAAGCAGCACATTCGCGGCCACAGCAAAATCACGGCGATCGGGATCAAATCCCAGCCTAACGTTCGCTTCGACAGTATCGGCGCCTCCGTCTTGAAGTTCATATGCGCGCAGCTTGTTGATGAGGCCAATTCCACGCCCCTCCTGACGCAGGTAGAGAACGATTCCGCAGCCTTCTTCCTGGATCAGCTTTAAAGACTGCTGAAGCTGCGGCCCGCAGTCACAACGCCTGCTGCCAAAGACATCGCCGGTAAGACATTCGGAGTGAATACGCACCAGAATCCCCCTTTCGCGAGCAGGAGATAAATCACCATAGGTAACGAGCAGATGTTCCTTTTGCTCAACCTGGTCTTCATAAACCGAGGCGACGCATTCACCAAAATCAGTCTTCAAGGTCGAGGTCGCGCTCTTAGTGGCGAGCGTATCGCGCTCAATGCGATATTTAATTATATCAGCGACTGTCGTTACTAACAGACCGTGCTCACGCGCAAACGCGTTCAACTCGGCGCCGCGCGCCATCGTTCCATCAGGATTCAAAATCTCGCATATGACGCCCGAATGGCTAAGATTGCAGACGCGTGCGAGATCGTACGACGCTTCGGTCTGACCACGTCGGCCAAAAACTCCGGAGGGGTTTGCGATTAAAGGAAAGACATGGCCCGGGCTGACAAAATCCTGCGCTTGCGACCTGCTGGCGAGCATCGCCTTCATCGTTTCGCATCGACCGCGCGCGGTTACACCGTAGCCCACGGCGGAACGGTGATCGATGCTCAGCGTAAAGGGAGTGTGAAATGGGGAATTGTTGTTCAATACCTGAAAAGGAAGGTCTAGGCGCTGCGCCATCTCGGCCGAGATGCTGACGCAGATCAATCCGCGCGCTTTTTCGGCCATAAAGGCTATTTTTTCAGGGGTTATGAAATCGGTGGCAACGGCCAAATCGCCCTCGTTCTCGCGGTCGACATCATCGGCAATAATTACTA
>CAYTAW010000279.1:0-4869 GCA_964435675.1 uncultured Bdellovibrionales bacterium | reverse complement strand
CAACAACGGCGATGAGATCGTGGTTGGAAAAGTTATGCTGCGATACGAAGTTCGCTAGAGTCGATCTTATTTTGTCCACCTGATCCTCTTTTTTGCGATAACCGACTGATCGCACTATCAATTTACGGACAATTCTTTTTGACTAGTATTCTTCGTGGTGCTACCGTTGCGCTTGTTCAGTTCAGTCCTCAATAACCCACGGAGGTCAAGTCATGAATCATTCATTATTCCGAATTATCGTCCTTGCCGTAGCGACAACGTTCATTTTTTCGGCAGTAGACGCGCAGGATCTTAACACGTTCGGAACTCGGTCGTTTCTTTGCATCAAGCGTGTGGGAAAAAAAGATGCCGGCTCGAATCGCGGCCGTGACGCATATCTGAACCCGAGCCCCTGTCCGGGCGGATATTTTACGATTGACCTTTCGAGCTTCAATCTCAAAGCGACCGGGGAAACCGGCGTAAAGGGCGATAAGGGTGATAAAGGGGACACGGGCGCACAGGGTGCGCCGGGAATGAACGGCGGATCGATAGTTGGGAGGCTTGTTTCCTGCCAATTTGAAGAAAATGAGCAAGGGGAGAACGAGGAGGAAGAGCCGCTTCCTGGTAACCCATGCGAACTTGCGGCCAAGTCCAAGCGCAGCAAGAAAGATGGTGGATTTGAAATATATATCCAGGGCGAATCTTTCGCTGCGCGCCCTGACGCTAACTGCGTTTTTCGCATTAGCAATATTCCAGAGGGAACCTACGATCTTTCAATCGACAAGCGGTATATCGGCAATTGGATCCGCGGCGTCGGCGATGTGAATGTAACTGAAGGGACTACAACGAACCTCGGCGATATTCCTCTCTGCCGCGATTTCGATCGCGACGGCTTCGACCGAAGCCTTGATTGCAATGATTGGAACAAGGATGTCAATCCTGATGCCCAAGAAGTCTGTGACGGAAGCGACAATAATTGCAACGGCACTGTGGATGAAGGATGCGTCCCTCCATCAGAGGAAACTCCTCCCAGTTAGGCGTTTCTTCAAGCACGGAGAGCGGCCGCGTTGTTCATGAGAGCAGCGCGGCTTTATTTTTTCCGTTGCGTTACAGGCCCGTTGCGCACAAAATATGGCAGCTAAAAATCTATCCCGCGATGTCAATCAAGATTTTCTATCCCCATATATACAAGACTGCGGGGCAATCGTTAATCGCCGCAGTGCGCGAGCATATTCCAAATGATCGTTGTCTCGATGTGACACCGGAAAAATCGGCTGCCGAGTTTCTTGCGCTTCCCGACACCGAAAAAATTTCACGGTACGACTTTGTATACGGCCATGTTGACGCTGCGTTTTGCCCTGCGTTATTGGGTGAATTTCGGCTGCTGACCTTTTTGCGTGATCCGATTTCACGTGCCGTTTCCCATTACAATTACGCAATGTCCGAAAGAAGCAACGCCGGGCACTTGCGCCTACAACAGGAGAATTGGTCGTTTGATCGCTTCATTGATGAATACATGGATGATTGGAACGGTAATTTGCAAACGCGCGTTCTTGCGGGAACTGCTTGGGGTGCTTCGGCAAAATTAAGTGCAGGCGAGTCGCTCGATTTAGCGCTGCAAAATCTTGAGAAATCGTTGGTCGTCGGAATTCTCGAGTATTTCGATGTTAGCATCGGCGTCCTCGCCAGCTATACCGGTTGGGATATCAAACATTCACGCAAGAACGCGACGGTCGAGAAGAAGATTAACGCGGTTAGCACGCAGCAGCGGCAGAAACTCTACCGCGAGACGTGGGCAGATCAGATACTGTATCGCAAAGCGTTTGAGCGCCTAATCGGTCAAGTTTCGGGAGTTTATCCCACGGCTGTATAAGCAAGCGCTATTCCGTTTTATCGAAAAGCGTCTTGTATTGTCCGTACCCTTTGGCCTCGAGCTCTTCGTATGGAATAAATCGCAGCGAGGCCGAATTAATGCAATAGCGCATTCCACCGGGTCCGGGGCCGTCAGGAAATACATGCCCCAAATGAGAGTCGGCCTTTGACGCGCGAACTTCAACGCGCTCCATGCCGTGCGTGGAGTCTCGCTTCTCTACTACCGCGCTTTTATTGAGCGGCTTCGTAAAGCTTGGCCACCCTGTCCCCGAATCAAATTTATCAGTGGAGCTGAAAAGGGGCTCCCCGGAAATTACGTCGACATACAAGCCGCGGCGGTGATTGTCCCAAAATGCATTTTGAAATGGCCGCTCAGTGCCGTTCTGCTTCGTTACGTAGTACTGTTCGGGAGTAAGCAACGTACGTAATTCTTCATCGCTCGAGGGTAACGTGCAGACAGAACCATCGGCTGGTTTTTTTTCGCCATTAGTCATCGGTTTCTCCTTTTGTTCACCGCCTGAAATTTCTGGCGCACCCACGGCAGTAATCGCCACACATAATGAAATTCCCAGAATAAAATCTTTCGTTCTCATAAGTAGTTCGACTCCCAATCGCGCAAAAAATTCAATTATTCATTTGCTGCTTTCGCGGGTGCGGCAATTGCGTAGTAATTTGCCGTGCTACGCGTTACTGGAAGCTTCACGTTGTCTTTGGAAAAGAATATATCCAGCAGCCAGCTTACTGCAACACGCACGCGTTTTTCGAGGCGCGGAAGCTTCATCCAATAGATTGAACGCCAGAGTATCCAGGCAATGAATCCAGAAAAGCGGATTCCGAAGATCTCGGCGACGCCTTTGCGATGGCCGAGAGATGCCAGCTGACCGAGCGTCTTGAAGGTGAATTGCCGTGCGCTGCCACCGGTTATCTGCGCATGAATATTGAACGCCGCAACCTTTGCTTCTCGTATAGCGTGTTGTGCGGTCGGTGGATGAAATCCCCCGCGAATAACGTCGGGGATAGCGGCACAGTCTCCAACGGCAAAGACGCCCGGGAACTCTGCTAGTTCGAGTGTCGGTGTAACGAGCACGCGGCCGCGCTCTTTCTCGCAGGGCAGCGTTTCGATTATGGGGTGGGGAGAACTGCCGGCCGTCCAAACGAGAGTGGATGAACGAAAAATGGTACCATCGTTCAGCGTGACCTCCTCGGCGTTGTATTCGGAAACTTTCGCACCGTAGCGCACCTCGATACCGCGTGATGAAAGTAGCGTGCCGGTGTATCTTCCGAGCGATTTACTTAGTTCGGGCAGAAGCGTTTCACCGGAGTGCACCAGTACGATTCGGATATCCGCTGATTTTAAGTTGCGGTAGTTAGGGAGTATTCCATGAATGAAGTCGTGAACAGCCGCAACGGTTTCGACGCCGGCAAATCCACCGCCCGCAACGGTAAACGTCAGCAGTGAATCGCGTTCCTCGCGCGCGCAGTCGAAATCCGCTTCTTCGAGAAGCGATATTATTTGATTTCTCAAATGAAGGGCGTCCCCGAGTGACTTCATCGTAAGCGCATGTTCGCGCAATCCGGGAAGCCCGTAAAACTGAGTAATCGAACCAAGTGCGATAATGAGGTAGTCGTATGAAAGCGTGTGCGAATGATGCGTGTCTCCGTGTGACACCGTTACCGTTTTTGCGGCCAAATCGAGCGCATCGACTGAACCGCAAAAAAATTGCGCTTTTCGTAAAAGCTTTCGCAGCGGGTTAACGATATCCGCTGCGTCGAGATCGCTGGCGGCGACTTCGTGAAGCATCGGCGTAAAGAGCAAAAAGTTTTCATCACTGACTACGGTAATATTGATTTCCGGTTTATCACTGAAATGCCGCTCGAGGTTGAGCGCCGTATATACGCCGCCAAATCCACCGCCCAAGATTATGATATTCTTACGTGTCATATTTCCTTTTCCAGCTACCTCTTTATTGATGTGCGCAAGACTGGTTAGCGCTCGACGAATCGCACTGCGTGCAGAATCTGTTTTTCAAAACAGCATCGATCGAAATAAGACCGGGACCAAAGGCAAGAATCAGAACCGACATGAGTAAGAAGAAGAATGGGTCGGCTTCAATAAAGGCCGTGTAATCCGTAAATACATTAAGCAGCGCGGCGCGATCTTCGGCGACGCTGATGTATGCGACAAACATATTGACTGCCATCATCAACGCTACTGGCCGCGAACAAAGTCCGATAACGAGCAGTATCCCCCCGGTATATTCCAGTCCGGCGACGAACCATGCATTGAATTCCGGTAATGGAATTCCTAAACCAGTGAAAAATGAAACAACGTGTTGATGGTTGAGGAGTTTGCCTCTTCCGGTATTATACAGTGCAACTCCCCAGGTAAACCGAAAGAGGACGAGTATGAGCGGCTGAATCAAGTTTGCCCACTTGATAAGCGTGCGATAAGCACAGACAGAGATTTTAAAAAGTTTTGAATTTCTCATGGTTAGCTCCCTTTTCAGCGTACTTATTTCGCTCTTCGGAATGTTAGTAGAAATCTCGAGAGGTTTGTTACAAAAAATTTTGCCGCGTGTAACAAATTTGAGTTTACCGGGACTAATCTGAAAAGGATTGGGGATTTGAAATGTGGGTGCGAATTGGTAAAAGGCGTTGATGCGCACATCCTTTTCTCGCCTGTTTTCCGGTAACTATAGTTGGCACGTATGAGCGATTATCGCCTACTGCTAGAAGAGTTGGTCGGGGAGCACTCGGATTACCTGTACGGGTATGCTTGCCGGTATTTTAATTCGCCGCAAACCGCCGAGGATCTTGTGCAAGCGACTTTTCTAGCAGCGACCGAAGGAATTTCGCGATTTCGCGGTGAATCGACGTATCGCACCTGGCTGACGGGTATTCTGCGTTTTAAGATAATTGATCATTTGAAGGTACACGCTCTTGAGGGGCGCCATGATGAACTATCAGCGCTCGAATCACTTTTTGATGGCAGAGAACACTGGAGCGGCGTTTCCGATC
>CAYTAW010000278.1:0-4898 GCA_964435675.1 uncultured Bdellovibrionales bacterium | reverse complement strand
CCCTTTGCCCTGCTCCTTGGTGGTGAAGAAGGGTTCGAAGATTTTCTCCAAATTCTCCTTCGGAATGCCCGGGCCGGTATCCTGAATATGCACAGTGACGAATGTTTCGCCCTTAGAGTGGGCATTAAAGCGTTGCGCTTGACTTACGGCCGCTGAATCGAACGAGATGGAAATTTGCCCGCCCTTTGGCATTGCCTGCGACGCATTGAGTACGATATTCGTGAGCGCTTGTTGAATTTGCGCTAAATCGACTTCAATTGGCAGTTCTTTCGGAAATCGTCGAATCGCAACTTTAACATTCTTGTCGATGATTCGCCCGAGAAAAGCCAGTGTTTCTTCGGTAATCTTGCGCAAGTCCGCGCGCTGTAGATGGTACTTGCCCTGGCGGGAGAAGCCGAGCAGCTGCTCAATCAGCGAGCTCGCACGTTCGCATCCTTTGAGCGCCGTTTGTACCGAGTGGCGCCATTCGGGCTCGAGACGCGCCGCTATGTTGAGGAGCTCGAGGTGCCCGACAACCGCGCCGAGCGCATTATTCAAATCATGCGCGATTCCCGCCGCGAGCTGACCAATCGCTTCCATCTTTTGCGCTTGCTGGAGCTGCTTCTCTAGTTCGCCGCGTTGCCGCTCGCTTTCAAGTCTCTCTATTTCCGCGGACGCGCGCGCGGCAAAAATGCGCATGATCCACCGGCCCGGAGCCCAATCAGGCATCGGTTTATCGTCCATCACGGAGAGAATTCCTATCGGAGTACCGGAAGCGCTCAGTAGGGGAACGCCCATGTAAGAGCGGATCTTTTCATCTTTGATGTACCTATCATGGGGAAACTCGTCGGCTACATTGTCGGTAAATTGCTGAAGTCCTTCGGCAATTATACGTTCGCTGGGCGAACCGCTCAGAGAATAGCTTTCGTTCTCGATATACTCGCCGTCGCGGTATACGGCGAGCAGGTTGATCATCGATTTTTGCGGCGTGGCGACTTGGCCGATAAAGGCGTATCGAACCGACAAAACAGTTGCGAGCTGCTTTACGAGCGATCGAAAAAAAATTTCAGCGGTCGCGGATGCGGTGCCCTCAACGATTTTCCGCACGACATCTTCGGCGCGCTTTCGCTCGGTCAAATCCGTGGAGATAGTTAACACTTGTTCGGAATTATTGCCATGCGCGGGGAGGGGAATACGGACAGTGCGGAACCAGCGCACTTCGCCGGTATTGGCATCAGCGAATTTCTCTTCGGGGATCGAATCTCGCGCTCCTTTTTTGAAAAGCGCCGCCTCGTTTTTCCAGCGCGCGTCGTGTTCCGCGGATTGAAGCCCGAGTTCCGTTATGGTCCTCCCGAGAATCTCATCGCGTCCGCGATGAATTAGATCTGCGAATGCCAGGTTAGCAAATTGAAATCTTCCCTGCACATCGCGCGCGTAAATAACGTTGGGGCTTACATCGACGATGCGCTGCAGATATTCGCTTTCGGAAAGGCTGCCGTCATCAAGAATCCGGCCGTCGAGAATTTCGGCGTTTTCCCATGATTTAGTGCCATGACGAGCCATGTGCTGATCTTAGCGGTGAACGGGGGCTTAGTAAATCAAAAGATGGGGATTTTATTTTTTTAATTCGTAATACGAATTCGATCGGGGTGAGCGAAATAGTCCGCCTTCGTGTGGGGACGAGGAGAAAGGATTAGTTTTTACATTGGTGTTGAAAGGGTGGCGCTTTTTCCGGTGGTTTCGTCGCTGTGGGAACGATAGAAGAGTCCGCCTTCGTGTGGGTTCGAAGGAAGTAGATCGGTTTTCAAGTCGTGCTACCGCGGGACACCTTTTACAGTGTTTCTGTCGCTGCGCGACATGCGTAAGAGAAAAAAGGTGGATCAGTGAGAAGTAAGGAAAAAAAATAAAAACAAAGAAAACAGATAACGCCATTTCCGAGCCGCCTGCATGTTCTGCGGGAGAACATCCAGGCGACTCGGGAAAAACCTGTTGTAACCTAAAAAAAACCGTGAAACCTTATCTTACGTCTCACTCGATCCAGTCAGCGCAACGGGTGCGTTCAATGGAGCGAGCGCTCTCTTACAATATAAGATGTCGGCAGAGCTGGGTTTCGATTCAAGGAATCGGCGCATCATGTCTGTTTTTTGACATCACCATTCGGTCATTTTCCCTCTGCACAGTTATTTCAATAGCTTAGCGAAGCAGGAGGTGAGCATGATCTTTGCTTATTAGTGACTAGAGCTCGAATAGTGTCCGGATTTCGGCACCTTCAAGGAGCGTTTGGTAAGTAAACGGTAATTGAGTGACTAATACAGTGAACAGAACAGGCAATAGCGGCGTAGGAATTTCGTCGCGCCAGATACGTGTTCTCATGCAGAACCGCAGCAATACGTTCACACAGCGAGGCGGTGATACCGTCTTGCTAGAGCGGTTGAAAACAGGGCTTGAAGCTCGCGGTGTTCATGTGTCCATAGACTTGGCCGGCGCTCTCGACCCCAAGGATTTCGACATCGTTCATCTTTTTAATTTTGCGCTTCCCGATATGGTGCGTCACTTTGGTGAGCGCGCTCAACAAGCGGGAGTTCCTTTCGTGGTTACCACGCTCGCTGAGGATGTTCCTTCATTCCACAATCAGTCGATAGCGCAAGCTTCGGCTTTGATGGAATATGTCGCGCGCGGACAAGATAGGGGATGGTGGAATTCTCACCGCCCTGATCTGAATTCCATTGAACGCGCGCCCCGATTCGAAAATAGCTGGGTGGCAAAACATGCGCGCGCGTTGTTTACCAATGGGGCGGGAGAGAGTGCCGTCTTGCGCCGCGAGTATTCGGATATTACTCAAATCGCTGAAATTCCGCTCGGGCATGAAATTGCGGCGAGGGGAACGCGTGATACATTTGTCAAAGAATACGGCGTATCGGATTTTGTACTCTGCGTTGGCCGGATCGAAACGCGGAAGAATCAGCTGATGCTTTTAAAAGCGCTTGAGGACAGCGAACTGACCGTGGTTCTTGCGGGCGGCGGCTTTACCTATCAGCCAACCTATGCGGATGCGGTGCGCGCATTCAAACGCCGGGGCAAGACGATAATATTAGATAAGATCTCACCTGCAAGCTTAGTCAGCGCCTATTGCGCCGCAAAAGTGCATGTCCTTCCGAGTTGGTATGAACTTCCCGGATTGGTCTCGCTGGAAGCGGCGGCCTACGGCTGTCCAATCGTAGTAACTGATACAGGAACGACGAAGGACTATGTTGGAGAGAGCGGCTGGTATGCAAAACCGGCCGATGAGCAATCGATTTTGAATGCGGTCTGTGCCGCATACTATGGACCTTTGAAAGAGGGTCTTAAGGAGGTAGGAATGAAACACTCATGGGATGAAACAGCAGAGCGGACCTTGCAGGAGTATCAGCAGATACTCGGCATTAGTCCGGTTCAGTCGGCACAGCCGGCGCCGGTCAAGACTATTGACGTCGGTCAGTTCGATATGGCGCCGCGCGATGGCGCTATCGACAAGCTGCTCGAGGAGGGAGAGGAAGCGGCGCGCACGCGCCAGTATAATCTCGCTCATGAGTTGTTCGAAAAGGCCGAACGCCTTGATCCGACCTCCGTGCGCGCGCTTCGTGCACGCGGCGCGGTCTACATGGCTGAGAATTTGATTGGTCAAGCGCGCACGTTCTTCGAACGCGCATTGCGCTTGAACGCGTCCGACGCTAAGAGCATGAGCGGGTTGGGAATGTGCGACCTTCAGGAAGGCAAAACCGAGAGCGCATATAATTCCATTTTGCGCGCGCTCGAGATTGAGCCGTTTCAATTAATCGCCATATTGCAGCTTGTTCAGTGTTCGTACATCTTGGAGCGCTTTGAGCAGCTTGAGGCGGTGTTGCGGCGTTATCTGTCAGTGCATGCGGACGACACAGAAATGCGCTATTGTCTAGCGGGTTGCTTATTCAAGTGTGACAGAATTGCGGAATGTGAAGCTGAAATCGCTATAGTGCTCGCGGCAAATCCGGAGCATCAGGGAGCGCAGCAGCTCAAGGGCATGATTGCCGAAAAAGTAGCGGCTGCGGTGCCGGTCGCTCCAGCAGCGCCAGCGTCAACGCCACTTGAGAGCGCCTATAGCTCGCGGATTCAGGAGCTCGACGATGCGAAGAAAGAAAAACGCTTTGATGAAGTAATTGAACGGAGCAATCAATACCTCAGCCATGGTGGATTAAGCAAATCCGACAAGCAAGCCTTCCAGTGTCTCAAGGCTGAAGCGATGGTGTTTACGTCGCAGATTAACGAAGCTGACGAGCTCTTTTCGCAGATTCTCGTCGACGATGCCAACTGCGCACGCGCCCTGTGTGGCCGCGGAGCAATTGCCTCATCGAGAGGAGATTCGGCATCTGCAAGAAGCTGTTTTGAGCGCGCGCTTAAGGTAGCGCCAAGAAACGATACGGCGCTGGCCGGACTCGGCATGGTTGAACAAGCAGGGCAGCAGCTAGAGCGCGCATGGGATTTATATCAGCAGGCGCTTGACCTGAATCCTGAAAATGGACGGGCACTGTATGGAGTAATTGAGCTCGGCTATCAAAATCGCCGCATGGATGCGGTAGAGAAGGCGATTCAAGGATATTTAGATTGCCACCCTGCGGATCTCAACTATCTCTTCGCACTTGCCGGATGCTACTATGCGCAAGAGCGCATCCGTGAAGCGACTGAGCAGGTAGGTCGGATATTGCTGTTTGATCCGCAGAACAAAAATGCTCTCGACTTGCAAAAGTTGATTGATCAGCGGAGTGCTGATCGGTCGCAGGCAGGTTCAACCGATAGCAGAGCTACGCTCTAGGCTGCCCGCTCATTAAATCGAGCGAGGGAAGTCTGGCTGCTAGTGTTCGCTTTGCCGGATCTTTCGATAGGCGGTGACGACGCGTGAAGAT
>CAYTAW010000277.1:0-4958 GCA_964435675.1 uncultured Bdellovibrionales bacterium | reverse complement strand
AGCGCCGCATTCCCTGCGACATAAATCGCATAAGGCGGGAACATAAAAATCGTCCCCGCAGTCAACGCCGTCTCGCCCAACCCCTGACCGTAAAACCAATTCGACGCGACATCACCGAGCATCTCTTCCGTTTGTTCCGGAGACAGGGGATGCTTGACCGCATTTTCAGCCATTTCGACATTCATGTCGGAAGATGACTGCTTCTCCCGCAAAATGCCCTGCTCCTCCAAGAAGCTGCAGCCAGACACGCTCGCCACTAAAGCCGCCACCAAGACACCGCGGCTCAACACCTGCACCGCCGCCCCAGGAGCCAAAAACCGGCAAAAGAACATAATTAAAACCTAAATTTATATATCGCGAAGTACTAATTGATGTTGCCCGATATCAGATCTGGCCGAAAGCATAAATAAACTCAAAGACCAGTCAATAATAAAACCGTATTATACTATAAGCACTAAAGACCCCTTAAGCACCACGCCCTCTTTTCCGAAAGTATAAATAGAGGTAAGTCCCCGTTTGATTTTCAATCGATTATAGTTGAAGTTAGCCGTGTGTACGGTTCATCTGTATACACTATAATTAATCGCAAACAGTATTCGGGGCTTTTTGGTCAGGGGTTAGTATGAAAACGGTATTTGCAAGCGTCGGCCTATTGTTCGCTGTCGTCGGGGCTTTAGGCATCAACATCGTAAATGCCGATACGCTGAATTCAGAAGGGGTCGCTGGTGACATTGATGGCAAGAATCGCAGCCCACACCTAACAGTCGGAACGACCATCGGAACGAACCAGGTCACGATACTTGCCGACGCATTTCATCCGAGTGGTGAGTTTTCAAAATATCCAATCCAATTTGATTTTTTTGTAAACCGCACGCTTTTCGCGACCCAGTATCGCTCCCCAACGCTTGGCGGACCAGTCGGCGTTACCGTTCCCAGCTCGGTAGCGAAGCCCCCTTTCAATTATGTAGTGGTGGCAAAGACTCTCCATCCCAACAGCGTCTACACAACCGTAATCGAGGGTGCGGTCTATACGAACACATTGGGGGCAACGGTCGATTGCACCGTGACCCTTCCCGGCAACGAAGAAACGGATGACACCATATACACCGCGAGCGACGTCTCGCTTGGACAAACGGGAAATTCCAATGTTGATGCGACCTTTAGCGCCAAGAGCCAGGATGGAACGAGCACGATCCAGGTTACAACTCAACTATCAGTGAGCACCGAGTCGAGCGGCACATTTACGGTGGCAAAAGACGGCGAAGAAGAACAGAACTTTAGCGGCAGCGCTGAAGTTGAAAAAGACAGCGCAAGCATTACTTCGTTTTCAATTAGCGCAGATGACGGTGGCGCAACACTGACCTGTTCTAAATAATTTCGACGAACCCACATAGTTCTGCGGTTTCCGCTGTGTTAAAAACGTTCAACGTAATTGCCGTCGATCCGGATTTCGACCGACGCATGAATTTGAAATCGGCGACGCTCTCCGTGCCCGACTACAGCAAGGTGAACTTCACGAACACCTTCGATGCGGCGCTTAAGTTGCTACAAGAAGATACGCCAATGGTGATCGTTATGATCTCCTCCGCGCTCCCCCAATCCGAGATAATACGATTTGTTCAAGAGGGAAAGCGCACCCGCAACGGCATCGACAGTGCGTACATTTTACTGACGAGACCCGAGAATCAGACATCCACGGAAATTTCTTGGGCAGTAATGAACGGCATTGACGGCTTCTTGCTCGAGCCATTTTCCGTCGATGCGCTAATAAATACGAGCCACCTCGCGCGCACGGTATATCAGCAACGTAAGCATTCCCGAATAGAGGCCGCGGTCGAAATCCTCGTTCGTGACGCGCTCGAACAATTGGACATAGTCGCCGTTGAATTAACTGGAGGCAAAGGTCCTGGACACGCTATTCGTACGCTGCGCGAACTGGGGACAGCAGTTCAGCAGCTCGAACCTGACGCTCACGGCGTTTGGTATCAAACCCTTATCCGCGCGTCAGAGAACGCGGTCCCAGCCAAAAGAGCACGCTCAACAGAAGCTGATCGCGAAGCGCGTGCGGCAGAGCGTTTAAAAGCGCGCTTAAAGAGCCAGGGACAAGATACCTCCTTTCTCGACAAATAATTATCGCTTCGCCGACGGCAATAGGTACGAAATTGCAACGCTATACTGAGAACGGCCGCTGGGATACGCAAGATCTCCGAGTGCGATGCTGTCAGGATTAATCTCCACATCGGTACCGGCGGGCATTCCGATCCCGCCGTCGCGGTATTTCGTCATAAGTGACTGTAGGGCCTCACGTGCGGTCCCAAACCCCTCGTGTGTAAAGCTACTCTCATTTTCGTACCGTTGACCGTCGCGGTCGAGCCCGAAGGTCCCGAGACTCCATCCATGATATCGACCGGCCGGATCCTTGGTGAGCCACACACATTCAGCGTGCCCTGGAACAAGTATTACGTGCGCATTAAACCCTTGGCGGCGTAAAATATCGCGCGCGAGAAATGCATAGTCTTCACAGTCCCCGAGCGCCGCGCCCCCTTCTATGCGTTGGACGGTTCGCGAAGGGGTCTGCCAATCCTCAACGGTGTCAAATGTATAGCGTACGCAGATTTTTAAGTACCACGCGATTAATTCAGGGGTCGTTAACTCCTGCGCCAATTTGGCCAGATACCTTTCGTCGCTCAGCCCCGGCGCGCGCAGTTTCTCTAGATCGAACGTACCCAAATAATTCCCTCCGCCCGTAAATATCCAGCGGTGGGCGAGCTGCCTATGCACAGTATCATGCGAAATACTGGCGATTCGCGTGCCGTTCTCAAGGCGAAAATTTACCGATTCGTTTTCGACCGATTCAACTAAGCTCAATTGGCCGTTTGGATAGTAACTACGAAACTCATTACAACGTAACGTCTCCCCATCCGCCACCCACAGAATCATGCTCTTAATGGTACCGGTCGCCGGATCGAATGTTCTCACCTCTTTGCCCTTGCCGGCCGAAAGCTCCTTACAGTCGCGAACAAGACGTTGACGATCCATTTGCTGGTGATGCATCAACCCATCGGTGTAATACCAAAAATAGCTTGATTTATTCTCATCAAAATCTGTTCGGTATCTCATGGAACTTGGTGCCGGGCTGGGCGAAACCCCCTCAAAACGGCGCATGACATGAGACTTTTCGCCATCGCAGAGAACTTTGAGATCAGCGCCAATCCGCGCAGCCTGATCCGAATCGAACGGGGCGTTCTGCAAATAGCGCCGGCATATTTCAAAATGACGCTGCATAGTTTCCCGTAGGATTTTATGGTCTGATATTCCGCAATCGGACGCCTTTCTACTGAGTGCCGTACTGCGCTCGACACCTGACTTCGAAAGTATAATTTTATACTCTCGCTGCGCATCCTCGACCTGGCCGCGCTTATAGGGAAGATTTCGAAAGGTGTCGATTAAACTCGCATAGTGCTCATCCAAAATGGATTGCGTTGCGGCTTCTCGCGCCTTTGAGATCTCATCCCGAAAGGACTGCCGCCACTCCGCGCGTATTGTCTTTTCGCTATTAGCGACTATTTTTTTCCCCAGCACGTCGAGCTCGCCGATTTTTATTTCCGGTACCTCGATTAATTCTCGTGATTTTTCCTGAAATACTCCGCGTGATGTGCACGAGATTGCTCCGATTCCCACATCGCTCACTACATCAAATAAAAATCCGTCTGTGGTACGCAACTCGAACTGAGATCTTTCAGGGAAGACCGCGTGCAACTGCTCGAGGGAGCGCTGCGCTTCCTCGACTATCCCTTTCGCTTCTGCAATCCTCCAGGGCGCGGAGAACGTAACGGTATGACGTCCGATGCGGAGCTGAGAAAACATGTCCGCGGATTCTTCAACTCCAAAAATGGCGCGCTCAAGATCGATGGCCACTATATGTTCAGCGGCCGACTGCGGTTCGAGCGCAGTGGCTGCCGGCGGGGCCGGCGGCTGTCCCGGAGCAGATTCTTCAGCAAGACCGCTGCCCGCGCGAGCAAATAGGATAGCTGCGGTTAAAGCGATAGTTTCGGCGCATCTGCCTGGAAATGACGCCAGCGAAAATTGATGGTTTGATTCAGAACGATTGAGCAGCACAGCACCCCGCAACCCGTTCATGGCCACCTAATTGTGCCATCGAGTCGCGAGATAACAAAGAAACTTTTTTAGACCTTCACACAGCGATGACTGCACCCGTGGGGGCACGCTCTCAACACACAGGGGATCGAATTTCTTTACTGCGCGAGCAATTTTTCAAGCTGGGTACGCATAAACTCCCCCTCCCATTCGCGCGGCCCACTGATTTTGGTGACCGGCTCATTGTCTTCGGGATCGACGAACAAAACTATTTTACCGGAACGATCGATTACCACGGACTCGGGAACTCCAGTGATGCGGTACGATTTTTTGGAAACCCCTTGCGCGTCATCGAGAATCGGAAAGCTCAACCCATACTCCGCTTTCACTTGCTTCAGATTTTCCCGCTCATCATCGATTGCGACTCCAATCACGGTAAATCCCTTCGGCGAAAGGCGCTGATGAAGTTTTTCGAGGCCCGGCATTTCGAGCATACAGGGGCCGCACCAGGTCGCCCAAAAATTAAGCAGAACTACCTTGCCCTTGAGCGACGCGAGATCGACGGCATGCCCCTCTAGATCATGTAATTTCAGATCGGGCGCCAGATCCCCTGGTGCGATGCCGCGGCTCTTGAATGAATCGCACGAAACACAAACGGCACAATAAAAAAACAGAGCAACGCACAGGCAGACAATTCGCGCGCAATTCATACCAGTCTCTGAGGAGATAGACGTCAGGCTATTTAGCCGCTTGATCGCCTTGGAACTTAGCGTACTTCTTCTTGAAGCGATCAACGCGCCCCTCCGCGTCGACGAACTTCTGCTTGCCGGTATAGAACGGATGGCAAAGCGAGCACACAC
>CAYTAW010000276.1:0-4976 GCA_964435675.1 uncultured Bdellovibrionales bacterium | reverse complement strand
GTACGAGACAGCGAACCGCCACTATGCGCACGTCGACTGTCCGGGCCACGCCGACTACGTCAAGAACATGATCACCGGCGCCGCTCAGATGGACGGTGCGATCCTCGTGGTCAGCGCTTCGGACGGTCCGATGCCCCAAACTCGTGAACACATCCTTCTTGCTCGCCAAGTAGGCGTTCCGAAGATCGTAGTATTCCTTAACAAGGTTGATACGGTCGATGACGCAGAACTCCTTGACCTCGTCGAAATGGAAGTTCGCGATCTTCTCAATCAGTATGATTTCCCAGGCGACGATACGCCAATTATCCGCGGCGCTGCATTGAAGGCGCTCCAGGGCGATGAAGCTTCGGAAATCGGCACCAAGTCGATCGATAAGCTTCTTGCAACGATCGACGAGTATGTTCCGGTTCCGCAGCGTGAAATCGACAAGCCGTTCCTTATGCCTGTTGAAGACGTATTCTCGATCGAAGGTCGTGGTACGGTTGCAACCGGTCGTATCGAGCGTGGTGTAATCAAAGTTGGTCAAGAAGTTGAAATCGTCGGTCTCCGCGATACGACGAAGACAACGGTCACCGGCGTCGAAATGTTCCGTAAGCTCCTCGATGAAGGTCAAGCAGGCGATAACGTCGGCTGCCTTGTTCGCGGTCTCAAGAGAGAAGATATGGAGCGCGGTCAAGTTCTCGCTGCTCCTGGTTCGATCAAGCCGCACAAGAAGTTCAAAGCTGAAGCCTACATCCTCAAGAAGGAAGAAGGTGGACGTCATAAGCCGTTCTTCGGTGGATATCGTCCTCAGTTCTACTTCAGAACGACGGACGTTACCGGTTCGATCAAGCTTCCTGATGGCGTCGAAATGGCAATGCCAGGCGACCACATCAATCTTGAAGTTGAACTCACCACTCCAATCGCGATGGAAAAGCAGCTTCGCTTCGCTATCCGTGAAGGTGGTAAGACGGTCGGTTCCGGCGTTGTAACGGATATTATCGAGTAATAAGGGGTCGAAATGATCGGTGGTCACTCAATAAGAATTAGGCTCAAAGGATACGATCACAAGCTGCTTGATACAGCAGTGACTGAGATCGTCTCCACTGTGAGACGCACGGGCGGCCGTGTAGCGGGACCTGTCCCGCTACCGACCCGGCTTGTGCGATTCACCGTGAACCGTTCGCCCTTTGTCGACAAGAAGTCGCGTGAGCAGTTCGAAATTCGGACGCACAAGAGACTTCTCGATATATTGGAACCAACGCAGCAGACAATCGACGAGCTGGGTAAGCTCGAATTGTCGACCGGCGTGGATGTAGAGATTAAGTTACAGTAGTTCCCTGATTTGCGGGAACTGCGCGGCGACAGCTCTGAATTACGTTGATTCAGTGTGATGCAGCCGTGAGAATTGAATCGGAGTGGTAAGCTCATGAGCAATGGAAAAATTTACACAGAAGGTCTGATCGGCACCAAGTTGGGTATGACCCAGGTGTTTACGGAGGAGGGCAAATGCGTTCCGGTTACCGTAATACAGATGGGGCCATGCGTGATTCTCGAAGTGAAGACGAAGGCGACCCACGGGTACTCGGCGGTCAAACTCGGCTTTCAAGAGAAGAAGCAGCAGCGCGTTAACAACGCAGAGAAGGGTGTGTTCGCGAAAGCTGAAAAGGGCTGCTTCAAGCACGTGAGCGAAGTTCGCTGCGATATCGAAACGCTTGGCTGGACGAATCTTGGGCAGGAGCTTCGTGTCGGTGACGTTTTTAATAGCGGAGAGCTGGTAGACGTTTCTGGCTCCTCGATCGGACGCGGATTCTCGGGTGTTGTCCGCCGCTTCAAGTCGAAAGGTCAGCCCGCGACCCGTGGTACCCACGAATACCGCCGTCACATCGGCGCTATCGGTTGCCGTAAGTTCCCTGGACGCGTTTTCAAGAACAAGAAGATGCCGGGACGCATGGGTAACGAGAACGTGACAACTCAGAATTTGACGGTAGTGGGGCTTCGCGCTGACGATAACGTAATCCTGATAAAGGGCGGCGTTCCAGGCGGCAAAGGAAGCACCGTGGTAATCCGCAAGGCTACCAAGGGATTCGGCGTTAAAAAGAACGTAGCAAAGAAAGCAGCCTAGTAGGTGAGGTACGAACGTGGAAAAGGTAGAATATCCAGTAAAGAATAGTTCGGGTAAGGAAGTCGCTAAGGCGAGCCTTTCTGCAGCAGTTTTCGGCGCTGAGCCGAACAAAAACCTGGTGCAGGAAACGGTACGCTGGCAGCGCGCAAAGAAGCGTGCGGGTACGCATGCAACGATCCTGCGCGGCGAGATGCTCGGCGGTGGTAAGAAGCCGTTCAAGCAGAAAGGTACGGGACGCGCGCGCGCGGGCTCGATTATCTCGCCTCTGTGGGTCGGCGGCGCGGTGGTATTCGGTCCGCAGCCTCGCGATTATGAATTCCGTCTTTCGAAGCGTTCACGCCGTATGGCGCTCGTTTCAGCCCTTTCCCAAAAGGTCGCTGATTCGGCTCTCGTCGTAGTCGATGATTTCTCATCGGTTGACGGTAAGACAAAGAGCTTTGTGAAGGTTCTTGAAGCGCTCGAAATCGCCGGCAAGAAGATTCTCCTCGTCATCGCCGACAAGGAAGGAAGCAAGGCCTGTGATTCGAAGCTTTGGAAAGCTGCGCGCAACGTGAAAGGCGTTAAGCCGGTCGCAGTCGAAGGCGTAAACGTATACGACCTTTTGAACAGCAATGTAGTACTTACCTGCCGCTCGAGCGTCGAAGCACTCGATGCGCGCATGAAGGCCAAGTAAGAAGCGGGTGATTTAGTAGAGAGTGAAGCATATGGCACTGTTGAAGAAGGCAAAAGCAAAAGCAGACGTGGTAGAGCCGAGAATCAGCGATTACGCGATCCTCGATCGTCCAGTGATCACCGAAAAGGGAACTTCTGTCGGCGGTGCTACCGGCGGCGTTGCATTCCGCGTTGATCGCCGCGCCGGCAAGGCCGAGATCAAGGAAGCAATCGAAAGGATTTTCAAGGTCAAGGTCGCGAAGGTCCGCACCATGAACTACCAAGGTAAGAAGAAGAGAACGATGCGTTCGATCGGTCACCGCGCCGCATTCAAGAAAGCCTATGTTACCTTGAAAGAAGGCTACACGATTAATCTGGTCGAGGGAGTATAAGAAATGGCAGTCAAAAAGTTCAGCCCAATTACGCCGTCGCGCCGTTATTTGACGGTTTCCGATTTCGCAGATATTTCGAGCAACCGTAACAATCCTCAAAAAGGATTGATTGCGAAGAAAGGCCGCTCTGGCGGACGAAATCATTACGGTCGCGTTACCAATATCAATAAGGGCGGCGGTCATAAGCAGCGTTATCGTATTATAGACTTCAAGCTCGATAAGGTCGGAATTCCTGCTAAGGTTGTTGCGATTGAATACGATCCGAACCGATCCGGACGCATCGCGCTAGTACAGTACGCTGACGGCGAAAAGCGCTACATCCTCGCGCCGAACGGTCTCGAAGTCGGACGTGAATTGATGGTTGGTCCTGAAGCGGACATTAAGCCTGGCAACGCGCTTCCGCTCAAGAACATCCCGACCGGTCAGGAAATCTACAACATCGCCCTGCAAAACGGAGGCGCTGCGGCGCTTGTTCGTTCGGCTGGCGCCTACGCACAGCTGGTTGCGAAAGAAGGTGATTACGTAACGGTTCGTCTTCCTTCCGGTGAAGTGCGTAAGGTTCTCGCGTCGTGCTACGCTGTTATCGGCGCAGTCAGCAATGCCGAGCACAAGAATATCGTTCTCGGAAAGGCGGGACGCAGCCGCTGGCTCGGCCGTCGTCCGCATAACCGCGGTGTTACCAAGAATCCGGTCGACCATCCAATGGGCGGCGGTGAAGGTAAGAGCGCCGGTGGACGTCATCCGTGTTCTCCAACTGGCGTGATCGCCAAGGGTAAGAAGACGAGAATGAACAAGCGTACGCAGAAGTTCATCGTGCGTCCGCGCGGGAAGGGCAAGGGAGCAGTTTAGTTTAGGGAGATAGTGATATGCCGCGTTCGTTAAAAAAAGGTCCGTTTGTCGACGATTCCTTGCAGAAGTGGGTGGATCGCGCCCGTTCAGGACAACACAAGGGAGTGATCAAGACCTGGTCGCGCCGCTCGACGATCACTCCGGACATGATCGGATTATCGTTCGCGGTACATAACGGCAAAAAGTTCAATGCCGTGTTCGTAACCGAGAATATGGTCGGACACAAGCTTGGAGAATTCTCGATTACGAGAACGTTCTTCCAGCACAGCGGAACCAAGAAGGTCGAGGAATAATTTCGTACATTTGATTTAAACCGAATGGTGTAGTCATGGCTGAGAAGAAAGAAGCGAAGAAAACAGCAGCAAAAAAGAGCGCGGCAAAGAAGTCGGCTCCGAAAAAAGCTGCTGCCAAGTCCGCTGGTAAAAAGAAAACCGCGCGCAAGGATGCGACGGCAAAGGGCGGCGTTATCGCGCAAGCCACTGTCAAGCATGTGCGCATGTCGGCTCGTAAGGCTCGCCTCGTGGTCGATATGATCCGCGGCAAGCAGGTCGAACCAGCGCTGCAGATGCTGCGCTTTAGCCCGAAAAAGGGCGCCGTATTCGCTGTCAAAGCGCTTGAGTCGGCAATCGCCAATGCCCGTGAGAAGGGCGCCGACGTAGATGATCTTTGGGTAACTGGTTGTTTCGTTGATATGGGTAGAACGCTTAAGCGCTACATTCCCGCCGCTCACGGCCGGGCTGTTCCGAATTATAAGCGTTCGGCGCACATTACGATTCAGCTTGGACAAAGGGCGTAAACGGGGGTCGGAGAGTAGGCGCCGCGGTTTGATTTAGCGCGGTGGAAACGATACTCTAGGCTCTCACATTAATGAGTTATTGAAGAGGGATACCGGAATGGGACAGAAGATTAGTCCTCGCGGATTACGAGTTGGAATTACCGAGAATTGGCAGTCGCGTTGGTTTGCGACCAAGGAATACGCG